>JABDQS010000018.1 GCA_013042125.1 Eudoraea sp. | reverse complement strand
AGATCATACATTCCCTGTCTCACAGAAAGCATTCAAAATATATAGCGGTAAACTGCGGAGCTATTCCCGAAGGTACTATAGACAGCGAACTGTTTGGTCATGAAAAAGGATCGTTTACCGGAGCTACACAAACCCGTAGCGGATACTTTGAGGTAGCGGATGGCGGCACCATATTTCTGGACGAGGTAGGTGAACTTCCGCTTACTACTCAGGTACGTTTGTTGCGTGTTTTGGAGAATGGAGAATTCTTAAAGGTAGGTTCCTCTCAAGTTCAAAAAACCAATGTCAGGATCGTTGCGGCTACCAATATGAATATGATAGATGCGATCAAAAAAGGAAAATTCAGAGAAGATCTGTACTATCGCTTAAGCACTGTAGAGATCCATATTCCGCCCTTGCGAGACAGGAAAGATGACATTCATCTGCTGTTTCGAAAATTTGCCTCAGACTTCGGTCAGAAGTATAAAATGCCAACAATACGATTAAATGATGATGCCGTACAGCTCCTTGAAAAATATCGCTGGCCCGGAAATATCAGACAGTTGCGGAATGTTGCAGAACAAATTTCTGTACTGGAGGAAAGCAGAGCCATCTCACTTTCAACATTGAACGGATATCTTCCGCATGCAAATGATTCTAATTTACCTGCTGTAATAGAACGTGAATCCAAAAAAGGTGATTTCAGTAATGAGCGGGAGATCCTTTATAAAGTGTTGTTCGATATGAAGGCAGATCTGAACGATCTTAAAAAATTGACCCTGGAAATGCTCAATTCCGGAGATTCTGATAAAGTACAGGAGGAAAATGAAACGCTGATACGAAAAATTTACGGGACTAACGGGGAAGAGGTTGAGGAAGAATCAGCACCTGTTGAACTATTGCCTCCACATGAGAGCAACATGGAGAAACAGAAGGAAATCTCACAGGAAGATAAGTATCATTTTGCCGAGGAGATCCAAGAAGAAGAAACCTTATCTTTACAGGCAAAGGAGATTGAACTAATCAAAAAATCTCTGGAACGCAACCGCGGGAAGCGAAAAGCGGCTGCTTCGGAATTGGGAATATCTGAAAGAACCCTGTATCGAAAAATCAAACAGTACGATCTATAGTGAGAAAACAACTAAGCATACTTTTACTGTACTTTTTAGTCAGCTCTCTTTTTGCTGGTTGTGGTATTTACAATTTCACAGGGGGAGATGTTGGCACGGCCCAAACATTTACCGTAAATTATTTTCAAAACTACGCTTCTCAAAGCCCTGGGTCTACCTTCGATCCGGGACTAGACCGGGAATACACACTATCCCTACAGGACCTTATCCTGAACCAGACAAGTCTGGATCTTGTATCTTCCAATGGGGATCTGCTTTATGAGGGTGAGATTGTAGAATACAGAGTATCCCCAATGTCTGCCACCGCCCAGCAGAACGCTGCGCAAAACAGGCTCAGTATTTCAATAAACGTTCGTTTTTTCAATAAGACCAAAGAGGGTGCCGAGTTTGAAAAGAAGTTTTCCTTCTTTTATGATTACCCGGCTACTTCTCAATTAGCCTCTGTACGAGACGAAGCACACCAGGTCATCTTTGAGCGAATCAATCAAGATATTTTCAATGAATCCCTGGCAGACTGGTAAACCATGAAAGTAACTGATTTTACATATCTTTTACAGCATCCGGACAAGGTGGTAGAACCCATACAGACGCGTCAATTAGAAGAGGTGGTAAATGAATATCCCTATTTCCAGGCGGCGCGTGCTTTACAACTTAAAGGCTTTAAAAATCTCAACAGCTTTAAATACAACAACGCACTCAAGGTTACAGCAGCATATACTGCAGACAGGGATGTATTGTTCGATCTGATCACTTCTCCGGAGTTTCTTCAGAATTCTATTGCCGACGCAATATCAGGAAAAACTGTGGCTCTGGAAGCACAGGAAATTGAAGCAGAAGAAATATTGCCGAATCCGGAAGTAGATACCACCCTGATCGCCGATTCTGCCGATGAGCCTTTACCCAGAACCACGAAGGATGCTGATACAATACTAGACCCTGCCCTTTTTGCATCCAAGGACCCGGAGATAGATAAGGCCATCGCCAGAGAAAAGCAGCAGGCCAAGAAAGATTTAGAATTGGGACAGCCCTTAGCCTTCACAAAGAAGGAAAAACACTCTTTTATGGAATGGCTGCAGCTTAGTGCCAGCAGGCCAATTAAGCAACAGGAAGTTACAAAGAGTGAAGTTGCGAAGATCCCTGAAGACATGGAGTTTCCCATCGAAGAAGAATCGGATAGGAAGAAGAAGTTTGACATGATAGACCGTTTCCTTGAAGAGAATCCAAAGATAGTTCCACAAGAAGAAGGTGTAACAAAAATTGATATCAGTGAATCTACCAAGATAGATTCCGAAGAGCTTATGACCGAAACTCTGGCAAGGGTATATTTAGAACAAAAGAAATACAAAAAAGCCCTGCAGGCTTATAAAATTTTAAGTTTGAAATATCCGGAAAAAAGTAGTTTCTTTGCAAGCCGAATTAAAGCGGTAAAGCAATTACAAAAGGAAAAGTCGTAAGATGAGCACATTTACAATATTCTTGGTTCTGATAATCGTAGTTTGTTTTCTCCTGGTATTGGTCGTTATGGTCCAAAACCCAAAAGGAGGCGGATTGTCTTCTTCATTCGGTGGTGGTGGAACCCAAGTTGTTGGTGGGGTAAAAAAGACAGGTGATTTCCTTGATAAAAGCACCTGGACACTGGCCGCACTTTTAATTACCCTCATCTTATTATCTAATGTTGCCCTGAAGGGTAGTTTTGGAGATGCAGATTCCAAATTATTACAAGGTGATGATATTGAGACCACAGTTCCGGAATCTGTTCCGGAAGAGGTTCTACCAACAGATACTACCAGTCCATTAGATACTATTCAATAAGAAATTGAAATATAATGACACCTTAAATGCCAGCCTGAATGACAAGCTGGCATTTTCATTTTACAAACTGTCAGTTTTTATGCCTTGGCATAATTTCTGCCATCAATAAACAGATTTTTAAAAACTAAATAAAAGACATATGGCTAAACTTAGCATCAAACCATTAGCAGACAGGGTTCTAATTGAACCAATGGCAGCAGAAACCAAAACTGCCTCTGGGTTATATATTCCGGATACTGCCAAAGAAAAACCACAAAAAGGAAAAGTAGTGGCCGTTGGCCCGGGAACCAAAGATGAAAAGGTCACAGTGAAGGTAGGTGATACTGTTCTTTACGGGAAATATGCCGGAACAGACCTGAAATTGGATAGCACTCACTATCTAATGATGCGTGAGAGTGACATTTTAGCAATCATATAAATTATACTTCCGGAAAAATCTGTTAGTACAGATCGTTTCTGATGAAAAAATAAAACAAAGAGAATTATGGCAAAAGAAATAAAGTTTGATATAGAGGCAAGGGATGGTTTAAAACGCGGGGTAGACGCCCTGGCCAATGCCGTTAAAGTGACCTTAGGACCTAAGGGAAGAAATGTAATTATCAGCAAGTCATTTGGTGCTCCGGTAGTGACCAAGGATGGTGTTACCGTTGCTAAAGAAATTGAGTTGGAGAATGCTCTTGAGAATATGGGGGCACAAATGGTAAAAGAAGTAGCTTCCAAGACCAATGATCTGGCAGGTGATGGAACAACAACCGCTACTGTTCTGGCCCAGTCCATAGTGAAAGAAGGCCTGAAGAACGTTGCTGCAGGTGCTAATCCTATGGACCTCAAAAGAGGAATTGACAAAGCAGTGGAAGCTATTGTTGAACACCTAACAAAACAAGCAAAAAAAGTTGGCGACTCTTCTGAAAAGATCAAGCAGGTTGCTTCTATCTCTTCAAATAATGATGAAACTATCGGAGAACTTATTGCACAGGCTTTTAACAAGGTTGGCAAGGAAGGCGTAATTACCGTAGAAGAGGCCAAAGGAACAGATACCTATGTGGATGTTGTTGAAGGTATGCAATTCGACCGAGGATATCTTTCTCCTTATTTTGTGACCGATTCAGAGAAAATGATCTCAGATCTGGATAATCCTTACATCCTGTTATACGATAAGAAGATCTCCACGATGAAAGATCTGCTTCCTGTATTAGAGCCGGTGGCTCAATCCGGAAAACCTTTATTGATCATTGCCGAGGACGTGGACGGGGAAGCACTTGCTACACTGGTAGTGAATAAGCTACGCGGTTCTTTAAAGATAGCAGCCGTTAAAGCTCCCGGTTTTGGAGACCGAAGAAAAGCAATGCTCGAAGATATAGCGATACTTACTAAAGGAACCGTTATCTCTGAGGAGCGAGGCTTCTCTATGGAGAATACCACCATAGATATGTTGGGAAGCTGTGAAAAGGTGACCATCGATAAAGACAATACTACGATTGTAAATGGAGCGGGTGGTGCAAAAGACATCAAGACCCGTGTAAATCAGATTAAATCTCAGATCGAGACCACAACTTCAGATTACGACAAAGAAAAACTGCAGGAGCGTTTGGCAAAATTAGCCGGCGGTGTTGCCGTATTGTATGTGGGTGCTGCCTCAGAGGTGGAGATGAAAGAGAAAAAAGACAGAGTTGATGATGCCCTGCATGCTACCAGAGCTGCTGTAGAAGAGGGGATCGTTGCCGGTGGAGGTGTAGCCTTTCTCCGTGCCAAATCTGTTCTGGCAAAAGTGAAGGTTGAGAATCCGGATGAAGAAACAGGATTGCAGATAGTGGCAAGAGCCATTGAATCTCCTTTAAGGACTATTGTTGAGAATGCCGGTGGAGAAGGATCTGTTGTTGTTGCAAAAGTGTTCGATGGAAAAGGAGACTACGGATACGACGCCAAGTCTGAAACCTATGTTGATATGATGAAGGCCGGGATCATAGATCCTAAGAAAGTAACAAGAATAGCCCTGGAAAATGCGGCTTCGGTAGCTGGAATGATCCTGACTACAGAATGTGCGCTTACAGACATCAAGGAAGATACGCCAGCAGGCCCTCCAATGGGTGGAGGCGGTATGCCGGGAATGATGTAAACTATGCTACAATAACTATAAATTAAAAACCGCCTTTATAAGGCGGTTTTTTTATTTGATCTTACTACTTTAAAAACATTAAAAATCCCTCAATGCATATCTTTAACGACGGTAGAATCCCGGTAGCGGCAACAGGGATGTACCTTTAAGTAAGCTTCTTCCGTTGCCTTTAACTCTTTAGTATCATGCCCTACTTCCACCAGAGCAGTTTTGATGATCATAGGATCTGTCTTCCGCTCGTCAATGATCAGTGAAAGCTGATGGGATGGAATGTCCCAAACAGCATATTTTACTCCTTTTACACCTAGGGCAGCTTTTTCAATCCGCATTTTACACATCTCACAAATACCATCAACTTCAAATGCTACTTTTTTATTTTTCTCCTGAGCAAAAGAAACTGTAGAGATGAAACACAACATTAATCCAATCACAAACTTTTTCATAGTCTTATTGTCTTTTCATTTTTTACTTGTAGTCTATAATACGGTGAACCTGAATCCCGCATAATACATTCTTCCCATGATGGGTGCAAACACAATACTTGTATCAAAATACGCGCCAAAAGGATCTGTAGCACTCACAATTGGATCTTCCTGTGTAAAATTAGTGATATTTTCCAAGCCAACGTATAGTTCCCATTGTCTGGAAAATACTCTGGCAATTTGAGTATTCATCAAATTGTAAGAGTCGGAAAAGGCCGGTAATTGAAATTCTGCAGGGCTTGCTGCAGTAGACGGCAGCCTCTGACTCCCTACGGTATGCAATGTATAATCGAAACGCCATTGAGCACCTTTCTCGTTCGGTGTACTTACATAGCCAAGATTGGTAAAGAACCGATGACGCGGCAGCAACGGCTTTTGCAATAGACCCGATTGATATTGAGTTTTTACCTCATAGTATTTGTACGCGGTCCTTAAATCGAGATTCCTCAGAAGTGTGTAATTAAATTCGAACTGAAAGCTGTTTGCATAACTTTTACCATCGAGGTTGGAAAAGGAGATCTCCAGCGGATTTTCCCAATCAACTACCACCTGATTTCTGAACGTTGTGCGGTAAAAATCGATCGAAATATTTCCACTGCGTTCGGCAATTGTAAATCCCTGTAAGAGACTGATACCGTAATTCCAGGCATCTTCCGGTTCAAACCCGTATACGTCGCCGTTTGTATTTAAAAGTTGTATTTGTCTCGCAGTTGCGAATAGTTGTTGGTTCTCGGCAAAAATATTAGCCGCCCGCCTACCCCTTCCAAAAGAAGTTCTGAAACTTGCTCTCTCCCAAGGGGCATATCTTAAATGAAATCTGGGTGTTATAAATGTTCCAAGACGATTATGGGCATCTACACGTATCCCCGCCGTTAAACTTACCTTTTCCAGGTCATCATAACTATATTCAAAAAAAGATCCCAGGGACCTGTCCGATCTTCCAAAAATTTGCTGATTCACATTTTCAGTATACCCGTCATAGGAGGCATTCAAACCTGTCTTAAACTTGTGTTGAGTATTCCCCAAAATAGAATTAAAGATAAAGTTCACGTACCCACTTTCATGATCAATATCATAACGATTCAGGCCAAAATACGATTCTTGCTGATGGTTACTGAAAGCCACCTGAAATCCGAGGCTTTGAAAGGGCAAAGCCGGGAATACGTACCCTAATTTAATGGAAGTATCAAAACGTTTTGTATCTATTTCACTTCCCCATACATTGGTCGTAAAACGATCTGTGTCCGGATCAAAATTGGTCTGGCCTACTTGCTTTTCGTCTTTAAGGAATCGCAAATTGATAAAACTCACCCAGCCTTTTTCAGCATCCTGGTACTGCCATCTATTCAGGATATTTATCTGATCTGCCAGTGGTGCATCCAAAAAGCCATCTCCGTTATCGTCTACTTTTGTATCCCTTTTGTTACCGTGCAGATAGAGCCCAGTACTCCATTTATCGGATAGTTTCTGATTCAAGTGGGTATTTAATTCCAAACGGCCATTTCTATTTGCATACCCATTGACAAAAAGGACCGGGTCTGTAAGGGGTTTTACCAATTCGGTATTGATCTGTCCGGAGATACTTTCATAGCCATTAATTACACTTCCTGCTCCTTTGGTGATCTGTATGCTTTCTATCCACGTGCCCGGGGTAAAGGTAAGTCCATAAGCCTGGGAAGCCCCACGGACCATAGGAATATTTTCCTGGGTGATAAGCAGATACGGACTGGTGAGCCCCAACATCTGTATTTGCTTTGTACCGGTGAGGGCATCTGAAAAATTAACATCAATGGCCGGATTGGTCTCAAAGCTTTCGGACAAATTGCAACAGGCCGCTTTTAATAGCTCGGCACTATTGATGGTAACAACGTTCTGTGTGCTGAAAAATGTTTTCTGCAGCGCATCTCTTTTTTTGACAACCTCAACCGCATCCAATTCATTGGAGGGTTGTAACCTATGGGTGATAGTTCCGGGTTTTGTGATTTTCAAGGTGTCTGAACGAAAGCCAACAAAACTGATGATCAGAGAGGAATAGGCCTGGTCATACTGAATAGTAAAAGATCCATCTTCTTTGGTGATGGTCCCGATTTGAGAATTCATCCAATATACATTGGCACCTTCAAGTGGCATTGAATTCTTTTTGTTATCTCCGGTAAGGACAGTCCCGCTAACATTTTCCTGTGCTGTGAGAACCTGAGAAAAAAGGACTAAAAGTAACGTATAAACTACCCAGTTATACTTCATTGTTTATAGTGTTCTTTCATTGTTTATAGTGTTCTTTGAGGATGCAAAACTACGATTATTATAAATCTTAAGAGAATACTTAACAAATGCTTATACTTACCAAATCCTTATTAATTTAATCCAAAGAAAGCACAGACGGGTCACCTTTTATATCTTTACAAAAAAAACATGCATTCTTCCTTAAGATCCGTAGTAGTATCCCTTTTATCTAGTAAAGAACAGTCTGTAGAAACCCGACTACAAGGCCTTTGTGATTTGCTAAAAGCAGAGATCCCGCATTACGATTGGGTTGGTTTCTATTTTAGAAATGGAGAAAAGGAAGAATTAAAACTTGGCCCTTATGCAGGAGCTCCAACAGATCATACTATTATTCCATTTGGGAAAGGGATCTGCGGACAAGTGGCTGTCAGCAATGCCAATTTTGTGGTCCCCGATGTGGCGGCACAAGACAATTACATTGCCTGCAGTATCACTGTAAAGGCTGAGATCGTGGTTCCGCTCTTTGTGGATGGAAAAAACATCGGACAGATCGATATTGATTCTAATACTCCCGATCCTTTTACGGAAGCGGATGAACGATTTTTGGAATTCGTAAACCGGGAGGTCGCCAAAATTCTTTAAAACTTTCCCTTTTTGTTGATAAGACCTGAATTTTCGTAGCTGCTAAAAAAGTACCTTTGGATTCTTAATCAAAGTACTAAAAGTTATTAGAATGGGCACTCTTAAAAAAGCTACTTCCGCACTTATTTCTGTCTTTCATAAAGACGGTTTAGAACCTATCGTAAAAAAATTCCAGGAGTTGGGGATCACCATGTATTCTACAGGTGGAACAGAATCGTTTATCAGGTCTATGGGGCTGGATGTAGTGCCGGTAGAGGAAGTGACAAGCTATCCCTCTATTCTTGGCGGAAGGGTTAAAACATTGCATCCAAAGGTATTTGGAGGCATTCTGAATAGACAGGACAATGACGGGGATGTTGCTCAATTAGAAGAGTTTGATATTCCTCAATTGGATATAATTATTGTTGATCTGTATCCCTTTGAAAAAACTGTGGCTTCCGGAGCTACGGAACAGGAGATCATAGAAAAGATAGACATTGGAGGTATTTCACTTATCCGGGCAGCAGCAAAGAATTTCAAAGATGTGTTATGCGTTTCTTCCATGGAAGATTACGAAGACTTTTTAAATATGATCACTAATGGCGAGGGAAGTACTACCATGGAACAGCGAAGGGTCTATGCTGCTAAGGCCTTTAACGTGTCCTCACATTATGATACTGCCATTTTCAATTACTTTAATAAGAATCATGAATTGGCTGCATTAAAGATCAGTGAAACACAGGGTAGAGTCTTGAGATACGGGGAAAATCCACATCAAAAAGGATTTTTCTTTGGAGATTTTGATGCTATGTTCACAAAACTACACGGGAAAGAATTGTCGTACAACAACCTGCTCGATGTAGATGCGGCCGTAAATCTAATGAGTGAATTTCAAGGTGATGATCCAACCTTCGCTATTCTAAAACACAACAATGCCTGTGGTCTGGCTACCAGAGACACTCTCCATCAGGCTTATGCAGATGCACTTGCCGGCGACCCTGTTTCTGCCTTTGGCGGGATCCTTATAAGTAATAGGGAAATAGACGCCAAAACAGCTACTGAGATCCATAAGTTATTTTGCGAGGTGGTAATTGCCCATTCGTATTCAAAAGAAGCGTTGGAGATCCTACAAGGCAAGAAGAACAGAATCATACTTATTCAAAAGGAAGTAACTCTTCCCGAAACCATAGTCAGAACCTGTTTAAATGGCGCCCTGGTACAGGAAAAAGATCACGTCACCGATTCTTTGGACGGACTAACTTATGTTACTGATAAAAAGCCTTCAGAGCGCGAACTACAGGATCTTATTTTTGCCTCTAAACTCTGTAAGCATACCAAATCTAATACAATAGTCCTTGCCAAGAACCGCCAACTATGTGCCAGTGGCACCGGGCAGACCTCCAGGGTAGATGCTCTCAATCAGGCGATCAATAAGGCGAAATCCTTCAAATTTGATCTGGATGGTGCTGTGATGGCCAGTGATGCCTTCTTTCCATTTCCGGATTGTGTGGAGATAGCACATAAAAATGGAATATCAAGCGTAATACAACCTGGAGGTTCTATAAAGGATCAACTAAGTGTAGATTATTGCAATGAAAATGAAATTGCTATGGTAATGACTGGCACACGTCATTTTAAACATTAATTTTACTACTTTTGTCGATGAAATGCACCCGTTTATCTTAACCAAACTAAACAATCATAATGGGATTTTTTGATTTTTTAACCGAGGAGATCGCTATCGACCTTGGAACCGCCAATACTCTGATCATACATAATGATAAAGTGGTAGTAGATAGTCCTTCTATCGTTGCCAGAGACAGAATTACCGGAAAGATCATTGCAGTAGGGAGGGAAGCCAACCAAATGCAGGGAAAGACCCATGAAAATATAAAAACTATACGTCCGCTTAAGGATGGGGTGATTGCTGATTTTGACGCCTCGGAAAAGATGATCAATATGTTCATCAAAAATATTCCGGCATTAAAGAAAAAATGGTTTCCACCAGCCTTAAGAATGGTGATCTGTATACCATCGGGAATTACAGAAGTTGAGATGCGAGCCGTAAAAGAATCTGCCGAGCGCGTCAATGGAAAAGAGGTCTACCTTATTCACGAACCTATGGCAGCAGCCATTGGAATTGGCCTGGATATTATGCAGCCCAAAGGAAATATGATCGTGGATATAGGTGGGGGTACAACAGAAATCGCTGTTATAGCCCTGGGCGGTATCGTCTGCGACAAGTCGGTTAAAATTGCGGGAGATGTCTTTACCAATGACATCATTTATTATATGCGCACTCAACACAATTTATACGTTGGTGAGACCACAGCAGAAAATATTAAGATCAAAATAGGTTCTGCTACAGAGGACCTGCAATCGCCCCCAGATGAAATGTCTGTGCAGGGAAGGGACCTTTTAACAGGAAAACCAAAACAAGTGTCCATATCTTACCGGGAGATCGCAAAGGCATTAGACAAGTCTATTTTACGTGTGGAGGATGCGGTTATGGAAACCTTGTCACAAACTCCTCCGGAACTGGCCGCAGATATATACAATACAGGCATCTACCTTGCAGGTGGAGGATCAATGCTAAGAGGCCTGGACCGAAGACTTTCTCAAAAAACTGATCTTCCTGTGTATATTGCAGAAGATCCACTGAGGGCAGTTGTAAGAGGTACAGGTATTGCTCTTAAAAATTTAGAACGCTACAAAAGTATTCTCATCAAATAGTTCCTCAGTATGATCCGTTAATGGCTCTTACAGGTTCTTTCATGAAGGAGATGAGAGCATCCAATAGATAAAGTGAATGCAGCAGATTATCAACTTCATCCTTCGCAACAAGACCACGTTGCTTTATCTTTTCTTATTATTTGTGGGAATGAGCCTGAGTATTCAATCTCATTCCTTTCACAGAGCCCGTTTTTTTAATTCTGCCAATTGGGTATCGGGTAGTATCTATAATACAGAAACCAGTATCACAGAATATTTTGATCTCAGAGAAGAGAACAGGAAATTAATGGAAGAGAATACCCGTTTGCGAACACTATTATTCAATGCCGATGATGAAGAAATAGCAACTCAGGAATTAGATTCTTTTACTTTTCAGATCATCCCCGCGAAGATCATAAAGAATAGCTATTCGCTTCGCAACAATTATATCACTGTAAATAAAGGAAGAAAGGATAGTATTGAACAAGATATGGGTGTGATAACCTCAAAGGGTATTTTGGGAATTGTTGAGCATACCTCCAATAAATTTGCTGCGGTTCAGAGTCTTTTGAATACTAAATCCAATATTAACGCCAAGATCAAGAATACCAATAATTTTGGCTCTTTGAAGTGGGATACAAATCGATACGATGTGGTTCAATTGGAAGATATCCCCAGAATGGTGCCTCTAAATATTGGCGACACTATTGTTACAGGGGCCATGTCTAGCATCTTTCCTGAAAACATTCCAATAGGAACTATTAAAAAATTCGACCTTACAACTTCTCAAAGCTTTTATGATATAGAAGTTGCTTTGTTCAATGACATGACCAACCTTAAACAGGTGTATATTATCAAAAATAAAAATAGCGCCGAAATCAGAAGTTTAGAAGAAAAGATAAGCAATGACCAATAATGTATATGTCATAAATGCCCTGCGGTTTTTGTTCCTGGTACTGGCGCAGGTATTGGTTTTTAATAAACTCAATTTTATGGGGTTCATCAACCCTATGATTTATATCCTTTTCTTGTATTGGTATCCTATCAAACAGCCCCGGGGTGTTTTTATTTTAATTAGCTTCTTACTGGGGTTCACTATTGACGTTTTTTCAGACACTCTGGCCTTTCATACCATTGCGTGTATAACCATGGCTTATCTGAGGCCTGCCATTATGCGTTTTGTCTTTGGTGTAAACTATGAGTTTCAAAGTTTTAAATTAACCAATACCACTAAGGCACAACAAATTACATTTTTAGCGTTTCTAATAATAGGGCATCATACTATTTTCTTTTTACTCGAAATTTTTAGTTTGGATCATTTGCTCTTACTTTTGAAAAAAATAGTATTTACCAGCATAGGATCGCTCCTATTGTGTATTTTAATTACCGCACTCTTTAGTGCAGAGAAAGAATGAAAAAGATTTTACTTTCTTCCATCATTGTGATCATAGGATTCACCTTTATTGGCAGACTATCCTATTTACAGATATTTAGTTCTTCCTCCACCCAGATCCTGGAAGATACGGCCATTAAAGCCATATATGATTATCCTGAACGAGGGTATATCTATGACAGAAATGGTGAACTTCTGGTAGCCAATCAGCCGGCATACGATGTGATGGTCATACCAAGAGAGGTACAGCCTCTGGATACGCTTGAATTTTGTTCTTTGCTAGGTATTAACAAAACTCAGTTTACCGATAAATTAAAGAAGGCAAGAGTGTATTCGCCGCGACTTCCCTCAGTGCTGGTTCCGCAACTTTCTAAAGAAGACTACGCGCGTCTTCAGGAAAAAATGAGGAAGTATGAAGGTTTTTATATCCAGAAAAGATCGCTACGTTATTATGCCACCCATAGTAGCGCCAATGTTTTGGGGTATATTTCCGAAGTAAATGATTCGGATATTAAAAAGAATCCGTATTACAAGCAAGGCGAACTCACAGGAAGAACCGGAATAGAAAAACAGTATGAAGATTACCTGAGAGGAATAAAAGGGGTTAAATACATACAAAAAGACAGATTTAACAGAGCTATTGGTCCTTATAAAGATGGTGCCATGGATACCCTTCCGGAACAGGGTAAAGAAATTCACGTAACCTTAGACAAGGTTTTACAGGAGTATGGGGAACGCCTGATGATTGGAAAACGAGGCGGCATTGTAGCCATTGAACCTACCTCTGGTGAGATACTCACTCTGATCTCCGGGCCCACATATGACCCGGCCTTACTTGTAGGAAGAGAACGTTCAAAAAATTATAGTAAACTTCACTATGATACCATTTCTAAACCAACCTGGGACAGGGCACTTCTCGCTCAGCCTTCTCCGGGATCACCGTTCAAAACATTAAATGCCCTTATTGCTCTTCAGGAAGGCGTGATCAAACCGGAGACTACCATACGTTGTTACAACGGATTTTATGTTGGAAACAAGAAAAGAGGATGCCATTGCGGTGGAGGCCTGAGGAACATGAACTCCGGAATTTATAAATCCTGTAATGCCTATTTCGCAGGGACATTCCGAAAGATCTATGACAAATACCCTACTACCGATGAAGGTATGGACGTTTGGGAGAAACACATTAAAAGCTTTGGCTTAGGTGATTTCCTCGGATACGACCTGCCAACAGGAAGAAAAGGAAGGGTGCCAAACAAGGCGTATTACGACAGGGTATACGGAGACAACAGGTGGGCTTCTTCCTATATTATTTCCAACGCTATTGGGCAGGGCGAAGTAGCTGCCACACCCATACAGCTGGCTAATATGACCGCTGCGATAGCAAACCGGGGCTACTTTTATACTCCTCATATAATCAAAACTATTGCGGGCGAGCCTATTGAAGATCCAAAATATACGACCCCTCATTACACGACTATTCAAAAGCAGTATTTCGACCCTATTGTGCAGGGAATGGCCGATGTTTATACAAAAGGAACGGCTAAATGGCTACAGATCCCTGGTGTAAAGATCGCCGGTAAAACAGGAACTGTAGAGAACTTTACCAAGATAGATGGGGTGCGTACTCAGCTAACAGACCATTCTGTATTTATTGCATTTGCCCCGGTTGATAACCCAAAAATTGCACTTGCAGTTTATATTGAACACGGGTATTACGGAGCCAGATATGCCGGTCATATCGCTTCACTGTTAATTGAAAAATATCTTAAAGGGGAGATCACACGGACCGATCTTGAGAAACGCATGTTGGAAAAGACCCTGGAAGCAGAATATGCAAAACCATATAGTGAAGAGGAGTTCAAGATAAACGAATATGTCTGGTAAAAGTGTCCTTAAAAGGGTAGACTGGTTAACCATTTTTATCTTCCTGATGTTGATCACCATTGGCTGGGTCAACATCTACTCCAGCACTTTCTCCGATATTAATTCCTCTATTTTTGATTTTAGTGAGCTCTACGGGAAGCAACTATTCTTTATTGGTGTTAGCTTGTTGGCAGCTTTTATCCTCTTGTCCTTAGAAGCCAATTTCTACGAACGATTCTCCAGTCTGCTTTATATTATTACCATGGTACTCCTGATCGGACTTTTCCTTTTTGGAAAGACCATAGCAGGGGCTACCTCCTGGTACGATCTGGGATTTTTTAACTTACAACCCTCAGAGCTGGCCAAGTTTACTACGGCACTTGCCCTGGCAAAATACCTCAGTGATATACAAACCGATATTAAACGTACCAAGAATCAACTTTTTGCCTTGCTTATAATACTAATCCCTGCTTTGCTCATAATCCCTCAACCCGATCCAGGGAGCGCCCTTGTATTCCTGGCTTTGATTTTTGTGCTTTTCAGGGAAGGATTTCCTCTTTTCTATTTAGGGATCGCACTATTGGCCGTTCTGATCTTTATGACTACGCTCATGTTTGGGACCATTTGGGTAAGTATCAGTCTCGCCCTTATAATTGCAAGCTTTTTATTGGTGAAAAAGACCAGTTTCAAAGTACCTCTTCTACCTTTGAGCCTTTTCTTTATCATTGCTGTGGTTTTTTCACTCTCGGTAAATTTTGTTTTTGAAAATGTCTTTGAGCAAAGACATCGCGACCGATTTAGCCTTTGGCTTCGACTGGAAAAAGATCCTGAAAAATTAGACGAGATCAGAAAGACGATAGGATATAATACATACCAATCCGAAAAAGCAATCGAATCCGGAGGTCTCTTTGGAAAGGGATTTCTGGAAGGTACACGAACTAAAGGCGACTTTGTTCCGGAACAGCATACAGACTATATCTTTAGTACTGTAGGCGAAGAGTGGGGCTTTGCAGGCACAGCAACTGTGGTTGTACTTTTTACCATATTGCTTCTCCGACTCGTGTATCTGGCCGAACGTCAAAAAAGCGATTTTAGCCGAATGTATGGTTATGGAGTGATTTCCATTTTACTCATCCATTATTTTATTAATGTGGGAATGGTTACCGGCATCCTTCCCACCATTGGCATTCCTCTGCCCTTTTTTAGTTATGGTGGCTCAGCTCTAATCGGATTTACAGCGCTACTTTTTATTTTCTTAAAGCTAGATGCGAACAGATTAAATGAATGGCACTAATATCGCCAACGCGATTTTTTCACTTCCTTTTCCAGGGCGTCTTCCTCTTCATCTTCTAATTCCTGAAAAAAATCGATCCCCGTTTCCCCTTCTATCACATCAATAGAAACCTGAAAATCTGTGAGTGGTTTGTCTGTTTCCTGATGTGGCAGTAAAAAACTTATCGTATTAATCCCGCCCGGAGCACCTCGCACAATTATTTTATAAAAAGCTTCCGGCACGGCTACATGCTCATCTCCAATAGAGGGCAATCCTTCTTTTAAAACCCCACCGGTAATGACATAGACCAAATCGTATTTCCTGGCCCATTGCCTAACCCTCATTTCCAATCTGTTCCAGACTCCTGCATTAAAGTCGCGCTTCATAGGGCTAATGTTACTTGTATAAAAAGTTTCATTATAAGCCGCTTCCGAAAACCTGCGATCCCCTGCCGGGCATAAATGACCCCTGTCATATCCTGAGTTCTTATAATTTCGCCAATGCGCTGAATGTGATGCTACTTTCGGGTCCTCGATAAAATAAGGTCTTTTGCGATCGTCTGAAGTTAAATGAGATCTCTTTAGCCCGTAAACAACCCATTCTGCCTGTTCGTCAGATTCATTGTACGAAAAGCCGTAATAGTTATGAAAGATCACCGCATTGGTTGTTGAAGAAGGAAGAACATATGAAGGTATTTCACTCCCCCCATCATCTGCAACTACGGCTGTATTATTTGGCCAATAGTATTTCTCAATTCCCCAAAAAAACAACATTACTAGTAATAGTAGAACCGCATAAATAATTCGGTCTTTCTTTACGGTTCTCATAAGATGATTTCAAAGTATTATTGACCCGGCTAAAATACATCAATTTAAGGAGGAAGTCCTACCTTTAAGGTGTAAGGATAAATGAAGAAATCCGACTATTGACCAGATACAGTAATTACTAATTTTAAAGAAATAAAAGAACATGCTCACTTGGAAAGATGTTATACATTATGCGGTAAGCGGCAATCCTACTCCCGATACCAGACTGGAAAAAACTGAAGCCGAATGGAAGGAGATACTAACGCCTGCACAATTCAGGATCACGCGTCAGAAAGGGACGGAATCTCCTCATTCAGGAGCACTTTGCAGCATCTATGAAGCCGGGAAATATGCCTGTGTATGTTGTGGAACCCCGCTTTTTGATTCCACTATTAAATTTGATTCGGGAACCGGATGGCCCAGCTTTACGCAGCCCATAAAAGAGAATGCGATACAGTACAAAAAAGATAGCTCTTTTGGCATGGTGCGGGTAGAAGTAATGTGTAATAGCTGTGATGCCCATTTAGGTCATGTTTTTCCCGACGGCCCCGAGCCTGGTGGTTTGCGGTATTGCATAAATTCTGAGTCGATGGAACTTTTAAAGGAAGAAAAGATCAATGAGTAGTACTATCAATGAAGTAGCAACAGTTGGCGGTGGATGTTTCTGGTGCACAGAAGCTGTTTTCCAGGAAGTAAAAGGTGTACATAAAGTGGTTTCCGGTTATACAGGAGGTAATGCGCCTGGCAGACCAACCTACAGGGAGGTCTGTTCTGGTTTAACCGGTCATGCCGAAGTAGTGCAGATCACCTATGATCCGCAAATACTTACCTATCACGATCTATTGGTGATCTTTATGACCACCCATGATCCTACTACTGTGAATAGACAGGGTGCTGATGTTGGCACTCAATACAGATCTGTGATCTATTACCACAATGAAGAACAGAAACAAACGGCAGGAATAGTTATTAAGGAGTTGGCAGATTCTTTTGACGCCCCCATAGTAACAGAGGTGAGTGAGCTGGGTACTTTCTATGAGGCAGAGGAATATCACCAGGATTATTACAAGAATAACTCCAGTCAGGGGTATTGCAGTTTTGTTATCACTCCGAAGC
>JABDQS010000017.1 GCA_013042125.1 Eudoraea sp. | reverse complement strand
GTACAGGCTCCGGCTTATCTTTATAGTCTCGGAGCATTAGGAGTTCCGGATAGTGCCTTTTTATTAGGTAAAGGACTGAACTTTATTGTTCCTTCAGTGATCATTCTGGTAACAGGTTGTGTCTTTGCGATGTGGCTTGGAGAAAAGATCACTGATAAGGGTATTGGTAACGGAATATCTCTGCTTATAATGATAGGGATCATTGCTACCATGCCTCAGTCATTTGTACAGGAAGCTATTACAAGATGGGACGGAAATGGTGGTCCTATGCTGATTTTGGTTGAGGTTATCTTGTGGTTTGTGGTGATCTTGTTAAGTGTACTATTGGTAATGGCCACAAGGCGAATACCCGTGCAATATGCAAGAAGATCTGCTTCCGGTGGATATGAGAAGAACGTCATGGGCTCCAGACAATATATCCCGTTGAAGTTGAATGCTTCCGGAGTTATGCCTATCATCTTTGCACAAGCTATTATGTTTGCACCCGGATTGTTAGGGAGAACGTTTAATGACACGGCCATTGGCCAATGGATGGAAGTTCAGTTTCAGGATATCTTTGGATTGGCATACAACATTTTGTTTGCCTTATTGATCATCATCTTTACCTATTTCTATACAGCGATCACTGTGCCTACCAATAAAATGGCAGATGATCTGAAAAGAAGTGGTGGATTTATTCCGGGGATACGACCAGGAAAGGAAACAGGTAATTTTTTAGACAAGATCATGTCCCTGATAACATTACCGGGATCTGTATTTTTAGCCATGTTGGCTGTACTTCCGGCAATTGTTGTAAAGTTGATGGATATACAGGCAGGATGGGCATTGTTCTACGGAGGCACCTCATTACTTATCATGGTGGGTGTGGCAATTGATACGGTTCAGCAAGTGAATGCCTATCTCTTGAACAGACATTATGACGGATTGATGAAAACAGGAAAAAATAGAAAAGTAGCATAATATTATGGCCAAGCAAGCAGCTATAGAGCAGGACGGAAGTATCATAGAAGCATTATCCAATGCCATGTTTAGGGTAGAGTTGGAAAATGGTCACGTGGTCACCGCTCATATTTCAGGAAAAATGCGCATGCATTATATAAAACTATTACCGGGCGACAAAGTGAAGCTCGAGATGAGTCCTTACGATTTGAGCAAGGCTAGAATTACATATAGATATTAAGAAACTCGAAACATGAAAGTAAGAGCATCGATAAAAAAGAGAAGTGCCGACTGCAAAATTGTTCGCAGAAAAGGCAGATTGTACGTCATTAATAAGAAGAATCCTAGATTCAAACAAAGACAAGGGTAATTATGGCAAGAATTGCAGGGGTAGATATCCCAAAACAAAAAAGAGGTGTTATTGCACTTACCTACATCTTCGGAATAGGTAAGAACAGAGCATTGGAAATATTGGAGAAAGCCAAGGTAAGCGCAGATACAAAGGTATCTGACTGGAATGATGATGAAATTGGCCGTATCCGGGATGTGGTTTCTTTTTATAAAATTGAAGGTGAATTGCGTTCAGAGAATCAGCTGAATATCAAAAGGCTAATGGATATTGGTTGTTACCGAGGCATCCGGCACAGATCCGGTCTTCCTTTGCGCGGACAACGAACCAAGAACAATTCCAGAACAAGGAAAGGAAAAAGAAAAACAGTAGCTAACAAGAAGAAAGCTACTAAGTAATAAGGCGTAGTATGGCAAAGACAGGTACAAAATCAACGAAGAAACGTAAGGTAATTGTAGAATCTACCGGGGAAGCACATATTACTGCTTCTTTCAATAATATCATTATCTCCCTTACCAATAAAAAAGGAGATGTTATTTCATGGGCATCTGCTGGCAAAATGGGTTTTAGAGGTTCTAAGAAAAATACGCCCTATGCTGCTCAGATAGCTTCAGAAGAATGTGCGAAAACCGCGCATGAGGCAGGTTTGAGAAAAGTGAAGGTATACGTGAAAGGTCCTGGAAATGGACGTGAATCTGCTATCAGATCTTTACACAATTCCGGAATAGAGGTTACTGAGATCATAGATGTAACCCCAATGCCGCACAATGGTTGCAGGCCACCCAAAAGAAGAAGAGTTTAATTACATATCATAAATCCTAAAACAAATTTCTCACAAAAGTGTAGTTACGATTATCGAAGGATAAGCCTTAATTCATAATCACACTTTTAATTTAAAAGAAGATGGCAAGATACACAGGACCTAAATCTAAGATCGCCCGTAAATTCGGAGAGGCGATATTTGGAGACGACAAGTCTTTTGAAAAAAAGAATTATCCTCCAGGACAGCACGGAAACAACAGACGCCGTGGAAAAAAATCAGAGTATGCTATTCAGTTAATGGAAAAGCAGAAGGCAAAGTATACCTATGGAATTTTAGAAAAACAGTTCCGAAATCTATTTGCTAAGGCGAACCGAAGCAAAGGGGTTACAGGGGAGGTATTACTGCAACTTTGTGAAGCCCGTCTAGACAATGTGGTTTACAGAATGGGAATTTCTCCAACCAGAAGCGGAGCCAGACAATTGGTATCACACAGACATATTACCGTTAATGGAGGATTAGTGAATATTCCTTCTTATTCTCTAAAACCGGGTGATGTTGTTGGGGTTAGAGAAAAATCAAAATCTCTGCAAGCCATTGGGGATTCATTGGCCGCTAATAGTAGCGTATACGAGTGGATCACCTGGAATACTGATAAACTGGAAGGTACTTTTGTATCTGTTCCGGAAAGACTTCAGATCCCAGAAAACATCAAAGAACAATTAATCGTTGAGTTATACTCTAAATAAACAACACACATCCGACTATGGCATTATTTAATTTTCAGAAACCCGATAAAGTTATAATGATCGATTCCTCAGATTTCGAAGGGAAATTTGAATTCCGCCCTTTGGAACCTGGATACGGTCTAACTGTTGGGAACGCAC
>JABDQS010000016.1 GCA_013042125.1 Eudoraea sp. | reverse complement strand
GTTCTACTGTGCTCCCCTTCGGTATGCCTTTTCCATAGAATATCAAAGGAACATGAGTGTCATATATGTAAGGAGACCCATGCGTTGATCCCGTTTCCGGATAATACACTACCGCCGGGTCTAACACCAACATTACATCTCCTGAACGTTTTTGGTTATACCCATTTTGTACGATATATGGAATACCCCTGGTATATTCATTCTGAACCATTTGATGACCTGTAAATACTCTGCTAATACCATCATAGCTTAACAACTCTTGTCCAATAGCGTGCTGTACTTCCTCAACCTTTAGATCGAGGTTGCGGATAACATCATGATCCAAAAAGAAAGATGCATTACTAAAATTCTTGATCAGATTAGCATCTCCGTAAGTAAATGACATGAATTCCTTGAATTTTGCACTCATCCCTTGAGAATCCATATTGCCGGCAGGTATTTTCTGGTCTTTCAAATAGGCCGTTACATCCCCGGCCCCGTGATCTGAAGTAAGAAAGACTACATACTCTCCGGCACCAACCTTTTTATCTAGTGCTTTCAATAATCGTTCAAGCTCCATGTCTAGACGTATGTAAGTATCCTGAATTTCTTTGGAATTAACTCCAAATTGGTGCCCCACATAATCAGTGCTACTAAAACTAACGGCAAGAAAATCTGTGATATCATCCTCTCCTAGAGCTTCGCCATCTAAGGCAGCCAGAGCAAAATCTGCAGTAAGGCTGTTCCCGTATGGTGTTCCTTTTAAAATATCGAACTGACTGTTATCATCCCAGATCTTGGGTAAATCATGAGGGAATACAGGTGCTAACTCTCCGCCAAATAGACCTTCATACATATTATCATCTGTACCACTTTCAACATAGGTACTTATATCCTTCTGGGTATCCCATTCTGTTTTATACTTCTCTCCGGGATTAGTTTTATTGAAATTACGGACCCATTTAGGAAGTTCCTCCATATAATAAGAACTAGTGATCCAATGACCTTCCATTCCACCGTTGAACCAGTAAGCTGCATTGGCCATGTGTCCGCCGGGTAAGACTGCTCCACGGTCTTTTAGTGCGAGGGCAATTACTTTCCCTTTTTTCTGTGTGAAAAGTCGTAATTCGTCTGTAATAGTAGAAACCGTCATTCTGTGCGGTGACATCTTCCCGGTATCCATATCCGTCCCTATTGAATTATACTGCTCATCGGAAGCACAATACACAACTTTACCAGATTGCTTATCGTACCACGTATTACCTATAATACCATGAGTTGAAGGTGTAGTACCGGAGTATATGGAAGCATGGCCTGGTCCGGTTGATGTTGGTGCATAATTGAAGTGGTTATTCTTACAGGTGAAACCACCATTAACCAAGCGTTTAAATCCGCCCTCGCCGTAATGACCCCAAAATCGGGATAAGTAATCATAGCGCATTTGATCTACAACGATCCCTACAACCAGTTTTGGATTGGCACCATATGATTCATTCGTAGAACTTTGTGCCGAAGATTTTTGCAAAAGAGAACCAAAGCTGAAACTAGCCAGCATCAGTAAAAAGAGTAATTTTTTCATTCGTTTAGCTTATCTAACAAAAATAATTAAATAAACCCTATAAATTTTAATTCAGGGTTATATCACCGTTAATATTATTATTTTTACAGCAAGAACCATTCCATCGCCCATGAATTATGTATCCTCTATTGGCAGCTATTCCATAATGGTTCGTGAGGTTTTTAAAAAACCGACCAAGTGGCCAATAATGAAATCCCTTATTCTGAAAGAAATTGACGAGTTGATCTATGGATCAATGGGGATCATCATTTTCATTTCTTTTTTCATTGGCGGGGTGGTAGCTATACAAACCGCACTCAATATAAGTAACCCATTAATTCCCCGGAATCTGATTGGTTTTGCAACGCGCCAATCGGTGATCCTGGAATTTGCTCCTACTTTTACTTCCATAATTATGGCCGGGAAAGTTGGGTCCTATATTACATCGAGTATTGGCACCATGAGGGTTACCGAACAAATAGATGCCCTTGAGGTAATGGGGGTCAACTCCTTGAATTACCTTGTATTCCCAAAGATCATAGCGATGTTCTTGTATCCATTTGCCGTTGCTATTGCGATGTATGTTGGGATATTTGGCGGGTGGATCGCAGGCGTATTCGGCGGATTCAGCTCAAGTGCCGACTTTGTTGAAGGGCTTCAATTAGATTTCATACCCTTTCATGTTACCTATTCTTTTATAAAATCGGTCGTATTTGCATTTGTGATAGCCACTGTCCCCTCTTATCATGGTTATTATATGAAGGGTGGAGCATTGGAAGTTGGTAAAGCCAGCACCACAGCCTTTGTCTGGACCAGTGTGGTGATCATAATATTAAATTACATCCTCACTCAACTTTTGCTAGGCTAATGATAGAAGTAAATAACATACATAAATCGTTTGGCGACAACCATGTCCTAAAGGGGATCAGTACCACATTTGAAAAAGGAAAAACAAACTTAATTATAGGTTCCAGTGGTTCCGGTAAAACTGTATTTGTTAAATGCCTGTTGGGTTTGTTTAAACCGGAAGAAGGTACCATTAGCTATGATGGCCGTATCTATTCAGAACTAACGCTTGCAGAACGAAGAAACCTGCGGCAAGAGATGGGAATGGTATTTCAGGGCAGTGCCCTATTCGATTCTATGACCGTAGAAGGCAATGTGATGTTCCCTTTGGAAATGTTTACCAAACAATCCAGATCTGAAATGTTAGAAAGGGTGAATTTTGTACTGCAACGTGTAAATCTTCCTGATGCTAACAATAGATTTCCGGCGGAGATCTCCGGAGGTATGAAAAAAAGAGTGGCGATCGCCAGAGCCATAGTAATGAAACCTAAATACCTGTTTTGCGATGAACCAAATTCTGGTCTCGATCCTAAAACAGCGATCATCATAGACAATCTTATTCAGGAAATTACGCAGGAATACGATATTACTACGGTAATTAATAGTCATGACATGAATTCTGTCATGGAAATTGGTGAAAAGATCATCTTTTTAAAGGATGGCCATAAGGAATGGGAAGGTTCTAACAAAGAGATCTTTAAAACAGACAATGCCGCCGTTACCAATTTTGTGTATTCTTCTGAACTTTTCAAAAAAGTTCGACAAATGTATATTGAAGAACGAAATTAATCCGTCCCGGTCTTCACAACCACTTTATTGTCTTTTAGTCGGATCTTAAGCCAGTCGTTCAATCTTTTGGATTCTGTACGGATCTTATTTGTATCTGCCGGGTCTTTCCATTTTGCTTCAAAGATCGGAATGGTATCCTGAGAGCTGAAATCTGTGGTTATCACATACGAGAATGACAAGGATGAGAGATTATCATAATTGCTCTTAGCCTCCGCACTTATATCGTTAAAGGGAATCTGTCTTCTTGCAAAGGAACTTAACTCCGCCAATTCTTGTTCTAATAGCTGAATGCGAGCGTCCTTATTCACTATCTCTGCCTTTTTAGATTCATACAATTCATTCACATAGTTGAACTTTTCCTCTGTGTCATCCTGACCTCCCTGAAATACCTTAAGGTCTGTTTCCTTTAATTTTGCGTATCGATTCATTTGATTTTTCCAGGTAGCGATCACATTTTCGGGAATAACTTCATCGCCCATGGTCACTAATTCAATGCTTGAGATACCATCAGGATTATATATAATATCCGTTAAATTCTGCATATATCTTCCGTTGTCCTTGAACTCGTAGATCTTAATGGTCTCACTAATAAGTTGATTGGCCTGATTCCTAAAACGCGATTCCTGAAATACGTTGTAAAAAGTAAATCCCGCAGGGATCATCACCAATAATGCTACAAGAGAAGCTAATCTGGCTGTCATTCTACGCTTGGCAGAATCTGCGTATTTCACCATGGGAAATCGCAACAGTTTCAAAACCAAAAAGGTAGCAAGTCCAATAAAAATAGTATTGATAATGAACAAGTACATTGCTCCCGCGGCAAAATTATAATTCCCGATGGCCAATCCAAAACCTACGGTACATAGTGGTGGCATCAGGGCCGTGGCAATGGCCACACCAAAAATAACACTGGCAATTGTACCTTTCTTAGCCCTGGCTATTACCAAAGCAAGGCCCCCGAAAAAAGCAATAAGCACATCCCGTATATCCGGTTTTGTACGGGCAAGGAGTTCGGAAGATTCATCGCGCAACGGAAAAAATTCAAAAAATAAATACGCTGTTAAGACACTCAGTACAACCATCACCGCAAAACTTCGCAACGATCTTCGCAGCGTATCGATATCATTGACGGCTATGGACAGACCCATACCTAGAATGGGACCCATAAGGGGACTAATAAGCATGGCGCCTATCACTACTGCCGTAGAATTTGCATTTAATCCTACAGAAGCAATAAATATTGAACAAACCAGGATCCATGCGGTATGCCCTTTAAAAGGGATATCAGCAATAATAGCTTCCTTCGTTGCTCCCCTGTCCGTATTCTTGCGGATATCTAACAACTCCGTAAGAAAAACCCTGGTGGAGCCTACAAATCCCTTAAACTCCTTTTTTACTTCTTCTGCACCTTTTATATCTTCCTTATGCGCCGGATCGGTCTCCTTGTTCATACTCTGTTTTTAATTAACCATATTGTTCACCAAAAGTTGCTTTTGTCTTAGCCACAATCTCTTTAATGTCCTGTTCTTTTGCTTTAGGAACAATTAGCAGTACATCTTCTTTATCTACTATAATATAATCTTCCATGCCGTCTATTACTGCTACCTTACCTTTCGGTAAACGCACCATATTTCCCCTGGAATCCATGTTGAGCAATTTTCCATTTACCACCGCGTTTTGCTCCTCATCCTTTTCCAACTTGTCATAAAGTGATCCCCATGTCCCCAGATCGTTCCAGTCAAAACTGGCAGGCAACACGTAGATGGCCTTTGATCTCTCAAGGATAGCGTAATCTATGGATATATTCTCTGCCTTGGCATAGTTCTCCTGAATAAAATTTCGTTCATCATCTGTATTGTATGAAGAAATTCCGGCACTGAATAATTCAAATTGATCCGGTTGATGCCTTTTAAAGGCCTTAACGATCGTTTCAACACTCCACATAAAAATGCCTGCATTCCAAAGAAAATTGCCCTGTTCTAAAAACGATTTTGCCGTTTCATAGTCTGGTTTCTCTCTAAATTGTTTTACTTCCTTTAATGGCTCTGTGTGCTCCTTATTGAATTCTATATATCCAAAACCGGTATTTGGAAAGGAAGGTTGTATACCTAAAGTACAAAGCACCTCCTCCGTTTCACACTTATTAAAACACTGTATCACATCCTTTGCAAATGCCGCTTCATCTTCTATCCAGTGATCACTTGGTGCTACGATCATCACTCCTTCCGGATTCATCTTTTGTATCTTAAGAGCGGCATAGAGGATACAGGGTGCCGTATTCCTCATAGCGGGTTCCAGCACAACCTGTTCTTGTTGAATCATAGGTAATTGCTCCAGGACCAGGTCATTGTAACGTTCATTGGTCAGGATAAGAATATTTTGAGTCGGGACAAAGGCATTTAAGCGCTTAAAGGTCTTTTGGATCAGCGTGTCTCCCGTGCCCAGCATGTCGTGAAACTGTTTGGGGTTCTCAGAGGTACTCACCGGCCAAAACCTGGATCCCACGCCACCTGCCATTAACACCGCATAATAATTCTTATTTTTCATGTACAAAATCTTTTATTAGTTCTACCTCAGCATTAGGCTGAAATAAATACAATCTACCTGTCCGTATCTCAGTACATTCATATCGTTTTACTTTCCGATCGCCCTTTTTGAATATTCGGCCATTATACAACCTGAAAATACTCCCAAGTGGCAATTCATATACAAATGTATGATCTGTAGGAGGATCATATTCTTTCAAAGCTATGGCTAATTGTGCATCCGTACCGCTGCTGGCCTTTGGATTGCGAAAATGTTTCGCCAGGAGGGGTAAAAGCGTAGATGGAAATATCTCCGGTCTCAGGAAAGGAAGCATAAGATATTGAAAGGTAGTTTTCCATTCTTTTCCGTGGGGTTTTATCCGTCTCCCATATTTTTCAAAGGCTAGCAGATGAGCTATTTCGTGAATTAGTGTAATAAGAAATCTATAGGGATTTAGATTCGCATTCACTGTAATTTGATGTGCCCCGGAGGGCATGAGCCGATAATCACCATGACGAGTTACCCTTTTGTTAACCACCTTTAAGTGTACCTTGTTGTTCTTAACAAGATCAAGACAAGGGGTTATTGCCCGTTCCGGTAGATACTTCTGCAAAATGCGATCCATAAAGCAAAAATAAGGTTTCTACCATTTACTGATACGTGAAATTGTTCAAATAAAAACAACCATTCGCAGTAATAGGTATCTTTAAGTAAAGTAACAGTTGCTATGATAAGGTCTATATATTATATCTTTTTCATCCTGCTCCTTATCTCCTGTAAAAAGGAGGAAAGCATTGCAGATAATGGTCTAACAGGTACCTGGAAATTAATTGAGATGTACGCAGACCCGGGAGACGGCAGTGGCGACTTTCAGCCTGTGAACAGCCAAAAGAATATATTATTTAAAGCAGACGGTACTTATTCATCTAATGGTAACGTTTGTGAATTTTCCACAATGTCCAATGAGGACACACAAGGGATCTATCTTGCTGTGGATGAGGGTTTTCAAATTGTTTGTGAAAGTGAATTTTCCACTGAAATAAGATTAGAGGTAAAGGATGGTTATTTAATTGTCTCGTTCTTTTGTATTGAACCTTGCCAGCAGAAATTTAAAAGAATATAGTGATCTATGGTGTAG
>JABDQS010000007.1 GCA_013042125.1 Eudoraea sp. | reverse complement strand
GTACATATACATATCTGTTGTAATAGACAGGCCTTTTGATCTGGCATTATTCACCATTTGGATAGCACTATCTAACAGGTGCCAGTTGGCGGTCCCGGACGCCTTAAAATGATAGATCTCAGCAGGGATGCTGGCTTCCTCAGCTATGGTGATCAATTCTTGTACGGCATCGAGCAGCTTGCCCTCCTCATCCCTTATATGTGAGATATACATGCCGTTATATTCAGAAGCAACTTTGGCCAGGGCAATGATCTCTTGTGTTTGTGCATGCCCGCTGGGAACATAAATCAGGGAGGTAGAAAGGCCTACTGCCCCTTCTTCCATTGCCTGTTCTACAAGGAATTCCATCTTTGCTAATTCTTCTTCAGTGGGCATTCTATTTTCATATCCCATGACATACTCCCGCACCGTACCGTTCCCAACAAAAGACGCAATATTGGTAGAGACCCCCTTTTCTTCCATAAATTTGAGATACCCTCCCAGGGTATTCCAACTAACGTCATAGGTAATGCTTTGCTGTCCTTCCTTCATTTCTCTTGCCATCTTCTCATTCAGTGGTCCCATAGAACGACCCTCTCCCATAACTTCCAGGGTAACCCCTTGACGGATATCACCCTGAGATCTTCCATCTTCTATCAGTGATACATTGGCCCAACTCAACATATTAATAAAACCGGGAGCTACGGTTAGTCCGGTAGCATCAATTTCCAGATCTCCTTTGGCAGCTTTCAGATCTCCCATGGCTGCAATAGTATCTGCATTTATACCCACATCTCCAATAAAGGCTTTACTTCCCGAACCATCTAATATATAGCCATTTTTTACCAGTATATCATAGGTTTCCGGGGACGAACAACTAAATATAATGTTGAGAATGAACAGAAGAAGAAGAATTGATGATCGATTCATATATCACGTTTTTATAAAGATTAGACCAAATAGAATTTTCTATGGGGGATTCTTAAAAATACTCCAAAAAATGGGCACTCCCAAAACTTTCATCTTTGTACTTTTGCGCAAAAGCAGAACAATGAATTCCCGAAAAGAACAATTAAAAGCGCTGGACCGACTTCTCACAATCATGGAAGAGTTACGGGCTCAGTGTCCCTGGGATAAAAAGCAGACTATGCAAAGCCTGCGCCATCTTACAATTGAGGAGACCTATGAACTGGGCGATGCAATTTTAGACGGGGACATGCAGGAAATAAAAAAGGAATTAGGCGATCTCCTGCTCCATATAGTTTTTTACGCCAAAATTGGTTCAGAAACGGGTGATTTTGATATTGCTGATGTGAGTAATTCGATTTGTGATAAGTTGATACACAGACATCCTCATATTTATGGCAACGTGGATGTAGCTGATGAAGAGGAGGTTAAGAGAAATTGGGAGAACATCAAATTATCTGAAGGAAAGAAAAGTGTTCTCGAAGGGGTGCCAGCCAGTTTGCCTGCCCTGGTAAAAGCTAACAGGATACAGGATAAGGTTGCCGGAGTAGGATTTGATTGGGAAAAGCCCGAACAAGTATTTGAAAAACTACAGGAAGAGCTTGGAGAACTGCAGGAAGAGATTGGAAACGGATCAGAAGAACGAATAGAGTCCGAATTTGGCGATGTGTTATTTTCAATGGTGAACTATGCCCGTTTTTTAAAGATCAATCCGGAGAACGCCCTTGAACGTACCAACAAGAAATTTATAAAGCGTTTCTCCTACCTGGAAAGCAAGGCCAAAGAAGCAGGAAAGTCCCTGAAGGAAATGACCTTGGCAGAAATGGACATTCACTGGAACAAGGCGAAACAATTATAAGATAAAGATTATACGTTTGCTAGGACGCTACACTAAAGAATTTCGTTATAACATACGGCTCTCAGTTCCTGTCATCCTGGGGATGTTGGGTCATACCTTCGTGGCCTTTGCAGACAATATTATGGTAGGGCAACTGGGGACCGCCGAGTTGGCTGCGGTATCATTGGGAAATAGTTTTGTGTTTATAGCCATGTCTCTGGGGATCGGTTTTTCCACGGCAATTACGCCCCTGGTTGCAGAAGCAGATGGGGCAGGGAACAAGGAAGATGGGAAAAAGGCCTTAAAACATGGGTTGGTCCTTTGTACCTTGCTGGGAATTTCCCTCTTTGGCCTAATACTTCTGATAAAGCCTTTGATGTACATGATGGATCAACCACCGGAAGTGGTAGTGTTGGCAATACCTTATCTGGACCTTGTGGCTTTTTCCCTGGTGCCCCTGATCATGTTTCAGGCATTTAAACAATTTTCAGAGGGACTTTCTCAGACCAAATACCCCATGTATGCAACGATTATTGCTAATATCATCAACATAATACTGAACTACCTGTTGATCTTTGGTTCTTTTGGCTTTCCAAAAATGGGGATCATAGGAGCGGCTATTGGCACATTGATCGCCAGGGTGGTGATGCTTGTATTCCTTTGGATACTATTAAACAAAAAGGATAAGTTCCATTTTTATGTTACAGGTTTTAATTACAAAAAGTTAGAGCGCAAGGTTATAAAGAAGATCATTGATCTAGGCTTTCCCTCTGCTCTGCAGATGTTCTTTGAGGTGGCCATATTTACAGCAGCTATTTGGTTAAGTGGTGTTTTGGGGAAAAATCCCCAGGCGGCCAATCAGATCGCTTTAAACCTTAGCAGCATGACCTTTATGTTTGGGATGGGACTTGGGGTTGCAGCTATGATACGGGTAGGTAATCAAAAAGGATTAAAGAATTACAGTGAATTGAGGCGTATTGCTCAGTCTATTTTCTTTCTTACCCTATTAGTGGAAATTGGTTTTGCAGCTCTTTTCCTGCTCTGCAGATTTTGGTTCCCAACCATTTATCTGGATGTGAACGATCTCACTAACCAAATGGATAATATGGAGGTCATTGGCCTGGCAGCAGAATTATTGTTGGTAGCTGCCTTCTTCCAGATCTCTGACGGTTTACAGG
>JABDQS010000340.1 GCA_013042125.1 Eudoraea sp. | reverse complement strand
GGGGTAATGACCAGCAAACAAGCCAAAATGGATAATGTAGGCGGTGAGGTTTTGTGCTACGTTTATTAAACCGATTAAAAGTTAAAGAAAATGTCTAGAATAGGAAACAATCCGATAGCCATCCCAGAAGGGACCACTGTAGAAATACAGGAGAACATCATTTCCGTTAAAGGGAAATTGGGGGAATTGACCCAGGAGTTCTCCGGAGTGGCAATTAAAGTTGAGGATAATCAAGTATGGGTGACAAGGCCCTCAGATTCTAAGGAGCACAAAGCAAAACACGGACTTTACAGATCCTTGATCTTTAATATGATCGAAGGCGTTTCTAAAGGATGGACAAAAGAATTGGAATTGGTAGGTGTTGGATACAGAGCCACTAATCAGGGTCAAAAATTAGATCTGGCACTGGGATTTTCACATAACATAGTATTTGACATTGCTCCTGAAGTAAAAGTTGAGACTATGGCAGAAAAAGGAAAGAATCCGATCATCAAACTAACCTCACATGATAAGCAGCTGATTGGACAAATTGCTGCCAAAATACGAGCGTTCCGCAAGCCAGAACCTTACAAAGGAAAAGGGATCAAGTTTGTCGGTGAACAATTAAGAAGAAAAGCAGGTAAATCAGCATAAGAATAGTATTATGGGATTATCAAAAACAGAAAGAAGACAGCGCATCCAGAAAAGGATCAGAAAGATCTCTAATGGTACTGCAGAAAGGCCTCGGTTGTCTGTATACAGAAGCAACAAAGAGATCTATGCTCAGGTGATAGATGATACCAAGGGTGTTACTCTTGTTGCAGCTTCATCCAGAGATAAGGAATTGGCCAAAAGCAAGGGTACCAAAACGGAGATAGCCTCCCTGGTAGGTAAAGCTGTAGCCGAAAAGGCCAAAAAAGCAGGAATAGATGCGGTAGCTTTTGACCGTGGGGGTAATTTATATCACGGTCGGGTGAAATCATTGGCCGAAGGCGCCAGAGAAGGTGGATTAAAATTTTAATTGATACTATGTACGGTAAATACAAGAATGTAGAAACAGTAAAACCCGGAGGTCTTGATCTTAAGGATCGCCTGGTAGGTGTTCAAAGGGTTACCAAGGTAACCAAAGGGGGAAGAGCTTTTGGTTTTTCTGCGATCGTAGTGGTAGGAGATGAACATGGTGTGGTAGGTCATGGTCTTGGAAAATCTAAGGACGTTGCAACGTCTATCGCCAAAGCCATTGAAGATGCTAAAAAGAATCTAATTCGGATTCCATTGAGCAAAGGCACCGTGCCTCATGAGCAAAAAGGAAAGTATGGTGGAGCCAGAGTTTACATTCAGCCTGCGTCTCATGGTACCGGTGTTATAGCCGGTGGAGCTGTTAGAGCGGTGCTCGAGGCAGTTGGCGTTCAAGATGTATTGTCTAAATCTCAGGGATCATCTAACCCGCATAACGTAGTAAAAGCAACATTCGATGCGCTCTTACAATTAAGGGATGCAAAAACAGTAGCAACTCAGCGCGGTATCGCCTTAGAAAAAGTATTTAAAGGATAAGGAACCATGGGAAAGATTAAAGTTACTCAGGTAAAAAGCAGTATAAAAAGACCTCAAAATCAAAAGAGGACCTTAGAAGCCTTAGGACTGCGTAAGATAGGACAAGAGGTAGTTCACAATGATACTGCCAACATCCTTGGGATGATCAATAAAGTTAAACATTTGGTTTCTACAGAAGAAGCTTAAGAAATAAGTGTTGAAATGAATTTAAGCAATTTAAAACCAGCAGAAGGTTCTGTTCATAAGGACGGAAAGACCATTGGTAGAGGACAGGGCTCCGGAAAGGGAGGCACTGCCACCAGAGGTCATAAAGGGGCTAAATCTCGTTCCGGTTACTCAAAGAAAATAGGTTTCGAGGGTGGTCAGATGCCGTTGCAGCGCAGAGTGCCTAAGTTTGGTTTTACAAATATGAACAGAATTGAATACCGCGGTATCAATTTAAATACACTTCAGGATTTGGTAGACAAAGGTGCTGTAAAGAAAACAGTTGGTCTCGAAGATCTGATTGTAAATAATTTAGCTGGAAAAAACGATTTGGTAAAAATCCTTGGAGGTGGGGAATTAAAAGCGTCACTCAAGATCTCTGTACATAAATTCACTGCAAGCGCCAAAAAGGCGATCGAGGCTGCAGGCGGAGAAGCCATAACGTTATAAGAGAGCAGGCACTATGAAGAAATTTTTTGAGATCATATCAAATATTTGGAAGATAGAGGAGCTTAGGAACAGGATTCTTGTGACCCTTGGCTTGCTGGTTGTGTACCGTTTTGGTGCCCAGGTAGTGCTTCCTGGTATTGATACCTCACAATTGGCAGAGCTTTCCTCTAATACGGAACAGGGTATCCTTGGTATTCTGAACGCGTTCACAGGGGGTGCATTTGCCAATGCCTCTGTTTTTGCCTTGGGCATCATGCCCTATATATCGGCATCTATTGTGGTGCAGTTGATGGGGATCGCCGTTCCTTATCTCCAAAAATTAGACAAGGAAGGTGAAAGTGGCAGAAAAACAAAGAATCAGATAACACGATGGTTAACCATAGGGATCTGTATTGTACAGGCCCCGGCCTATTTGTATAGTCTCGGAGCATTAGGA
>JABDQS010000336.1 GCA_013042125.1 Eudoraea sp. | reverse complement strand
GTTCTCTCCACATCGCCGGGCTGCATAGGCAGCATCCTTTTTTCGGTTTTTTTACCTAAACTATCTTCAATGGCTTTGATGAAATCTAATAGCTTCACAGATCTGCTATTACCAATATTATAGATCTTATATCTATTATTCTCCTTATTCCTTTTTTCCAGCGGTATTTCAATCACACGGATCACTCCCTCAACAATATCATCGATATATGTAAAATCTCGTTCCATATTTCCATTGTTGAATACATTTATTGGGTTTCCTTCCATGATCGCTTTAGTGAACAGGAACAGTGCCATATCCGGTCTGCCCCAGGGACCATAGACAGTAAAAAATCGTAAGCCTGTAGTCGGAAAACCGTACAAATGACTATAGGTATGTGCCATTAATTCATTACTTTTTTTTGTGGCAGCATACAAGCTTATAGGATGATCCACATTGTCCGTAGTTTCAAAAGGGATCTTCTCATTCATTCCATAAACGCTGGAGCTGCTGGCGTAGACCAAATGCCCGACCTTGTTGTGCCTGCAACATTCCAAAATATTTAAAAAACCAACAATATTGCTGTCTATGTAGGCCTCGGGATTTTCCAGACTATATCGCACTCCTGCCTGGGCGGCCAGATTACAAACAACATCAAATTTCTCCTTGGCAAAGAGTGATGCCAGGGCCTCTCTGTCTTCTAGTGGAAGTCTGACAAATGCAAAATTAGGCTTCGTAGCACTTACTGTTTTTATACCGAATTCTGATGCTTTGGATTGCGTTATTCCCAGAATCTCAAGTCTGCCAAACTTTAGTGAGATATCGTAATAGTCATTAATATTATCTAAACCAATAACCTCATGCCCCTTTTGAAGCAATGATTCGCATACATGAAATCCTATAAAACCGGCCGTCCCGGTAACTAATATCTTCATTAGAATTGAATAAATATGGTGATACAAGGCAAAGATTACTCAAAATAGGCTAGAAACCAAGGTTGCCCATCTAAATATTTGCTTAGTTTATTAATTGCAAATCAATAAAACTTCCTATTCTGAAATCTGTTCTATGTACCTGCCACCGATAATTTATAAGACTTTAGCGAAATAATAGACATGGATCGAGGTTTCCCTGAAAAGAAGCCGTAATTTTATATAGAATAGGCGATAATTGAAAAATCTCCTTGTGAATAAGAAGTTAATAAGTGGCAGGATATGAGCGGTATGTCCGCCATATTTAGAATTATTTTTGTACCCTGAATAACCCGGAAAAACCATCATCAGTTGAATCCTACCATACAAAAGAAAATTTGGCTCTCCTCTCCTCATATGGGTGAAAAGGAGCAGCATTATGTACAGCAAGCTTTCGACACCAATTGGGTGGCACCCTTGGGGCCCAATGTAACCGGGTTTGAAGCGGATATTGCTGAGTATCTGGATAATGGAGTTCATGCAACCGCTTTAAGTTCGGGCACAGCCGCCCTTCACATGGGCCTTATACTTTTAGGAGTGGGCCCCGGAGATGAGGTGTTATGCCAGAGTTTCACCTTCTCGGCATCTGCCAATCCAATTGCGTATTTAGGAGCCCGGCCTGTCTTTATTGATAGTGAAAAAGACACCTGGAACATATCGCCGGATCTTTTGGAAGAGGCTATTCTTGCAGGTATACGGAAAGGTAACAAGCCGAAAGCGATCATAGCCGTACACCTATATGGGATGCCCTATAAAGTAAAGGAAATTCAGCGATTATCTGAACAATACGATATCCCTGTTTTGGAAGATAGTGCCGAAGCTTTAGGTAGTACTTATCACGGTGTTAAATGTGGAAGCTTTGGTGATATCGCCATACTGTCCTTCAATGGTAACAAGATCATCACTACTTCGGGTGGAGGCGCCCTTGTCTCAAAAAATAGATCATTTACCGAAGAAGCACTCTTCCTCGCCACGCAGGCAAGAGAGAATGAGATTCATTACCAACATGAGAAAATCGGTTATAATTATAGAATGAGTAATGTGTTGGCAGGTATTGGACGGGGCCAGATGTCTGTTTTGGAGGACCGTGTTAAAGCCAGGAGAAATAATCATGAATTTTATTACAAGGAACTAGCCTCAAATCCGGAAATTTCATTTTTGACAGAATCTCACGGTTATTTCAGTAATAGATGGTTAACTTGTATCCAGACCTCATCTTATGAAATGAGGGAGAATATCAGGTTAGCTCTGTTAGAACAGAATATAGAATCCAGGCCTTTGTGGAAACCAATGCATTTACAGCCTGTTTTTAAAAACGAAATTTCCTTTATTGATGGGGTGAGTAATGATTTATTTGATCGTGGCCTCTGTCTCCCAAGTGGTTCTAATCTGGAAATGGAAGACCTGGAACGGATCGCATTTGTAATAAAGAAGTGTTTGATATGATTCAAAACTATTTTACGAATACTGTGTACCGCTATGCCTCTAAATGGGTGGTATTGGTGATTGACCTCATTACGGTTGCTATTGCCTTTGTGTTATCCTATTTTATTAGGTTCAACTTTACTTTTGATTTTGACGTGGAAAAATTTATCATGCAGATACCCATGGTAGTAATTTTTGCTGCAGTGGCTTTTTTATTTACAGGATCTTATAAAGGGGTGATCCGTCATACAGGCACACGCGATGTTTATAATATTTTCAATGCCATTTGTTTATCCAGTATCATTGCTATTTTTGTGGTTTTGTTGAATAGGCAATATGGGATCTATGATGAATTTACTATTCCATTGTCTATTATAGTGATCAATAGTTTTATCAGTTTTGTAGCTCTTACAACTTCCAGATACGTTTTTAAAAGCATACATCACAGTATGATCAATAAGCTAAAGAGCAATCCAAAAAACGTAGTGATATTCGGAGCCGGAGAATCTGGAATTCTAACTTATAATGCCCTTACCAATCACTCGAAAAATCCCATAAAAGTAGTGGGCTATGTTGACAAGGATAAGCAAAAGATCGGGAAGAAGATCAATGGGGTAGAGGTGTTCAGCAGGCGAACTCTCACAAATGAGTTCATCGTCAAAAAAGATATTTCTGAGATCATTTTTTCTATTCAAAATATTGACCCCAGGAAATTAAGAAAGCTTATAGAAAGTCTGGTAGACCTCCCCGTAAAAGTGAAAATTGTACCCCCAGTGGAGGATTGGATGAACGGGGAATTGAAGGTCTCTCAGATAAAGCAGGTGCAGATTGAAGATCTGTTGGATAGATCTCCTATTACCATCCATAATGAAAGGATCATTGACGAGCTAAAGGACAAGGTGGTCATAGTGACCGGCGGAGCCGGCTCTATTGGAAGT
>JABDQS010000322.1 GCA_013042125.1 Eudoraea sp. | reverse complement strand
TACAAAAGAGGTTTTTGATGGCACCTACCCAGGTTATGGTTCTTCATATCCTGATCTGCAAGGCGGACTAGGTTTACTATTTGAACAGGCTAGTTCCAGAGGTCATAAACAAACCACTGCATTTGGTGAGATCACCTTTCCATTTACGATCAGAAACCAATATACATCCAGTATTACAACCGTTAAGGCGGCCGTTGAAAACAAGGCTTATCTTAGGAAATATCAACAAGATTTCTTTAAGAGCGCTCTTACAAATGCCGGCAGGAGTTCTATCAAAGCCTACAGATTTGCGGACAATTATGATCAAAACAGGGTGAAAGCCTTTATTGACAAACTATTACTCCATAAAATAAAAGTGTATAAGAATGGGGAGAAATCGTATGTGGTGCCCACAAATCAGCCTCAATACCGTATGGTGCAAACCATGTTTGAGACCTACACCAAATACAGGGATAGTGTTTATTATGATGCCTCAGCATGGTCCGTGGCCAATTTTTATAACATAAGATACCAGGGAGTGTCCAAGACTAGTTTGGGAGCCCCTGTACTTTCTACGGATGATATAGCCGTGGTTACTCCGCTGCAACGATCTAACTATGCCTATCTTATAGATTGGGATGATTACAATGCTCCGGCAACCTTAAATTATCTTCAACAGAATGGATTGGTTCTGTCGGCCTCATTCAAACCTTTTACTTCAAACACAATTTCCGGAAACAAGTCCTTTAATTATGGCACATTGCTATTAGCTGTCCAACTCCAGAAGAAAACTGGTGAAGAAATATTTAAGCTCTTGAGCCAGGCACAAAAGAAGTTCAATGTTCCTATGTATGGTGTAACTTCAGGATTTAACCTGATGGGAGTAGATCTGGGCAGCAGATATATACAGCCCGTAAAACGTCCTAAGGCAGCTATGATAGTAGGTGAAGGGGTGCGTTCTTATGAAGCAGGAGAGGTTTGGCATTTGTTAGATACCCGTGTCCATATGCCGATCACAAAGATCCCAATGCGAAATTTCAGCAGGGTTGATCTGGATAAATACAATACCCTGGTTATGGTTTCGGGTTCGTATACCTTCAGTAAAAAAACAATGGAAAAACTGAAAGAATGGGTGGAGAAAGGGCACACACTCATAACCATTGGCAGTGCTTCCAAATGGGCAATTGAAAAAAAGTTTGTAAAAGAAAGCCTTATAAAATCTGAGAAAGATTCCACCAAAGCAGTAATAAGAAAACCCTATGTAGATGCCCGTGAAAATCTTGGAAAAGAAAGTGTTGGAGGTATTATTGTAAAAGCGAAGCTAGACCTTACCCATCCGCTTGGGTTTGGGTACAGGAATGAGATACTGCCGGTATATAAGAATAATACTGTATGGCTGGCTCCAAGTAAGAATGAGTATGCCACTGTTGCCAAATACACGGCCCAACCCCTAATTGATGGATTTATTACCGATACCAACAGGGATACCTTTTTAAAACCCTCAGCTTCCTTGTTGGTGAGTTCTGTGGGTAAAGGGAGAGTAGTGCTATTTGCAGACAATCCAAATTTCAGAGGTTCCTGGTATGGAACCAACCGCTTATTCTTGAACGCCTTGTTCCTCGGCAATCACATCAACGTACCTAAATAACTTTTCTATGAAGTCACGCATTCTTTTTATTGCCATAGTTTTTATCTGTTTCCTTGGAACCGCCCAGTCTCCTATGAGCGAAGGCCCGTTTCCACAACTGATCATACGCGGGGTTACCCTTATAAATGGTAATGGTGCACCGCCAATTAGTCCGGTTGATATAGTGGTGGAAAATAATATTATCAAAAAGATTCAGGTAGTGGGCTACCCGGGAGTGGCCATTAATGAAGCAAGAAGACCAAAACTTGCTGCAGGAGGAAAAGAACTGAATTGTGAAGGTATGTATCTCCTTCCAGGGTTTGTAGATATGCATGGGCATATTGGCGGTAATTCCCAGGGAGCAGATCCCGATTATGTTTTTAAACTCTGGATGGGACATGGAGTTACCACCGTTCGGGAACCCAGTGGCCGTGGGATTGACTTTGCGCTTGATCTTAAACGCAAAAGTGCGAAAAATGAGATCATTGCTCCCAGGATATTCACATATACCGGTTTTGGTCAGGGTAGTAAGGAAGAGATAAGCACTCCGGAAATGGCCAGGAATTGGGTCCGCAATAATGCGCAGAAAGGTGCTGATGGGATAAAATTTTTTGGCGCCCCGCCGGAGATCATGACCGCAGCCCTCGATGAGAACAAAAAACTTGGATTGCGCTCTGCCTGTCACCATGCACAGCTCGATGTAGCCCGCTGGAATGTCTTGCATTCAGCCAGGGCAGGTCTTACCTCCATGGAACACTGGTATGGGCTTCCTGAGGCCCTATTTGAGGACAGGACGGTACAGAATTATCCCCTGGACTACAATTACAACAATGAACAGCACCGTTTTGAAGAAGCAGGAAGACTTTGGGAACAAGCCGCTGCCCCTTATTCGGATCATTGGAACAATGTAATGAACGAACTTATTTCCCTCGATTTCACCATCGACCCCACTTTTAATATTTATGAGGCCAGCAGGGACCTGCAAAGGGCTCGCAGAGCGGAATGGCATGAAGAATATACACTCCCTTCGCTATGGAAGTTCTATCAACCCAGCAAGATCTCCCATGGCTCCTATTGGCATTATTGGGGCACAGAGCAAGAAGTGGCCTGGAAAAAGAACTACAACCTATGGATGACCTTTATAAATGAATACAAGAATCGCGGTGGCAGGGTTACTACCGGATCAGATTCCGGGTTTATTTTTCAGCTTTACGGCTTTGCTTATGTACGTGAATTGGAATTACTGCGTGAAGCAGGGTTTCATCCCTTAGAGATCATAAGAAGTGCCACCCTCAATGGGGCTGAAGCTCTGGGGGTAAGTGATAAAATAGGTACGGTAACCGTTGGAAAGTTAGCCGATTTTGTATTAGTGGAAGAAAATCCACTGGAAAATTTAAAAGTCCTGTACGGTACAGGTGCCATTAAACTATCCGCAGAGAATGAAGTAGTGCGGGTAGGTGGTGTTCGCTACACCATCAAAGACGGTATTATCTACGACGCAAAGGCACTGTTGCAGGACGTAAAGAGGATGGTAAAAGAGAAAAAACAAGAAGAGAACTACAAAATATTACAACCGGGAATAAAAGAATAAATAGTATCATAATTAGGTGTATTAGACGGTTAATCGTTGTTTTTTAGTTTTGAATGCAAGTTCTTTTTGAATACGTGCATTCTTAAAGCGATATAAACGAGTTACTTTCTGAGACGCAGCTTTCTTACTTTCCCAATCAGAAACAAAATTAGCAGACCTACTATCCAAAAGAGAATCCATTTGATGATTTTCAATTTCAGCATGATCATTCTGTTTTTGAGCAAAGACTCCGGCACTTAAAAATAGTACTGAGAAAAGGATTAAAAGTGCTTTCAAGACTTAGGCGTTTTGTATATTAAAATAACTGCCGGCAGGGCCTTTTAAATCCTATAAATCGCTGAAAGCACCATATTTTTCGGCAATTGAATAAAAGTTGGACGAAGTGTATTTTTTATCGGTTAAAGAAGTGGGACACTTAAAACCAATGGTCCGGGTTATTGCTCGTTCGTCGATGAAAAAGTGAAATATTTTCTATTTTTTTAAGATTAATTAACACAAAAGATCCTGCATGACCTTCTTAAATACGGCCTACCTTTCGTATCTTTATAATGCGTGGAATTCAGGTATTTTCCAATGCCTGAAGGAAGTATAAAATTAAATTATACGCTATGAAGAAATTTATTTTACCACTGTTGGGTGTTTTACTGTATTTTCTGGCTTCCGAGCCGGCTATGGCTTCTTTCACCTTTCAGGAAGAAGAAATGCAAACGGTTGACTTCGCTTCCTACAAAGGAGAAGTGATAGATAGTGAAACAAAAAAACCCTTGGTCTTTGCTACGCTCACTGTGGAAGGGACCAATATCAGTACGGTGACCAATACCGAAGGCAACTTTTTATTAAAGGTCCCGACCGATAGTCAAAGTGAATCTTTGGTCATTACTTTTCTCGGGTACAGTTCAAAGACAGTGTCCCTTGCCTCACTCAATGAAGAAAATAACGAGATCGCCCTTGATGTGTTGGTAACCGAATTGCCTGAAGTGAGCATTAGTGTTCCTCGGGAAGCAATTAATTTAGTTAAGGAGACCCTTAGAAGGAAAGGGGAGAATTATCTGAAAGATCCTAGTGTTATGACTGCATTCTACCGGGAAACTATAAAAAAAAGGCGCAAAAATGTGTCGCTGTCAGAAGCGGTGGTAACTATTTTTAAGACACCTTATACCTCTTCAAGGCGAGATGCAGTGCAAATGTATAAATCTCGCAAAAGCACAGATTACAGCAAGCTAGATACACTGGTCCTAAAGTTACAAGGTGGTCCTTTCAACGCCCTCTTTGTGGATGTGATGAAGTACCCGGAGTATATTTTTGCGGAGGAATCCATTGACAATTATAACTTTAGTTTTGACAGGTCTACCCGTATCAATGACCGACTTATCTATGTGATCAATTTCAGGCAGCAAAGCAACATTCGCGAACCACTATATGAGGGTAAGTTGTATATAGATGTTGAGAAAAAAGTTTTAACTAGCGCCATATACTCCCTTAATATCACAGACCGGGCAATGGCCAGCCGTCTATTTGTTCGAAAAAAGCCTCGAAATGCAGATGTATTTCCTACGGAGGTAGCCTATAGGGTAGATTATCGTGAAAAAGACGGGCGTTGGTATTATGGATACAGCAATGCCATATTAGAATTTAAGATCGACTGGGACAGGAAGTTATTTAACTCAGTCTATAGTATGACCTGTGAGATGGCTGTAACAGACTGGGAGAAGAACCAGGAACTTAGTACACCAAGGTATAGAGACCGACTTAAATCTACCATGATCTTGAGCGATGAAGCCGTGGGATTTTCAGACCCGGACTTTTGGGGCGAATACAACATCATTGAACCCGAAAAATCTATAGAATCTGCCATCAGAAAGATTCAACGACAACTAAAAAGGTCAGATTAGGAAGAACTTCAAGATTCCTTTGAGTGTTATCAACAATTGTTTATAACTACGGTTCATAAGCTGTTGATTTATAATTGCTTACAAGATTTGGAATATCCAACCTTTATCCTATATTTACCTATGGTTTAAAGGGAACGCCTTCACGGGATGAGCTTGATAAATCAGATAGAGTTGACGTTCTTTATTTTGTTGTTATGGGCATTTTCACGAATAGGTATTTCGGTATCTATGAAAGAAAAAACATAAGCAGGAAAAGAAAGCCTCGGTTTTCAAGAACTGCACTTGTATGATTGGACTGAATACGCAACCTTAGGGTTAGGTATTAGAAAAATTATATAAAAGCAACAAAGAGAAACACGAATTGAGTCTTGGTAGAAATATTAAGGACAGCGAATGTTTCAAACGTTGGAATAAATAGGCAATTGCAACCCTCGGGCTGCAGTTCCAGAACTTCGGTACTGGGATTTTGCTAATTGTTTCTAGAAAGCCATATCAAATGTACTTGTTACAATGATATGGCTTTTGTTTTTTGACCTTACAAGATTTTGGCATGTAATATCTATATCCTCCAATAGACCCCTTACATACTTTCACACCTGCCATTTTCACCTTTTTTACCCGACATAAAATTGTATATTTGCACGCTGAAACAATAACCTAACCTTCCATGTCGCAAATTGTTTATACACTTACGGATGAGGCGCCAGCTTTGGCAACTCAGTCATTCTTACCTATCATTAAAGCTTTCACCCAACAAGCTAATATAAGTATTGCCACTAAGGACATTTCCTTAGCCGGAAGGATCATAGCAAGCTTTCCTGATTTTATCAAAGAAGAACAACGAATTTCTGATGACCTTGCAGCCCTTGGTGAATTGGCGAAAACACCAGAGGCTAATATTATAAAATTACCCAACATCAGTGCTTCCATCCCGCAATTAAAGGAGGCTATAGAAGAGTTAAGAGAAAAAGGATATCCTGTTCCACTATATCCGGACGAACCAAAAACAGAGCAGGAAAGAGCCATTAAAGTGCGCTATGATAAGATTAAGGGTAGTGCCGTAAATCCGGTGTTGCGGGAAGGGAATTCAGACAGAAGAGCCCCTAAACCAATAAAGAACTTCGCAAAGCAACATCCACATAGCATGGGAGCCTGGGAGTCAAACTCAAAGACCCATGTAGCTACCATGTCTAAAGGAGATTTTAAAAGCAATGAAAAATCTTTTACGCTCGAGAATTCAAGCATGCTCGCTATTCAATTCCAGAATGAAAACGGAGAGATCAGCCTTCTCAAAGGTGACATCCCTGTATTAGCTGGAGAAATAATTGATGCTACCTTGCTAAGCAAGAACGCCTTGCTGGCTTTCATTAAGGAACAGATAGCTGACGCAAAAAAGAAAGGAATTCTCTTCTCAGTTCATCTTAAGGCTACTATGATGAAAGTTTCAGACCCCATCATTTTTGGTCATGTATTGGAGGTCTTTTTCAAAGATGTTTTTGCAAAACACGGGCAAGCCCTTACAAAATTGGGGATCAGTGCTAATGATGGCCTGGAAAGTCTACTTGAAAAGATACAGAAATTACCTTCAGATGAGCGCACGATCATAGAAAATGAAATAAAGCAAGCCTTTGAGGAAGGCCCGGGATTGGCCATGGTAAATTCTGATAAAGGCATAACAAATCTTCATGTACCCAGTGATATAATTATTGACGCTTCTATGCCCGCCATGATACGAACTTCGGGCAAGATGTATAATTCAAAAGGAGAGCTTCAGGATACCAAAGCGGTCATCCCGGATAGCAGCTATGCCGGAATTTACGAGGCCACTATAGATTTTTGTAAAAAACATGGAGCTTTTGATCCGCGTACCATGGGTACAGTGCCCAACGTTGGACTCATGGCACAAAAGGCAGAAGAGTACGGATCTCATGACAAGACCTTTGAGATCAAAGAAAAAGGGATCGTAAAAGTCATTGATACCTATTCTAAGAAAACACTCCTGGAGCACGCTGTTTCAGCGGGTGACGTCTGGAGAATGTGTCAGGTAAAGGATCTTCCCGTACAAGATTGGATCAAACTAGCCGTTTCCAGAGCTAGGGCTACGAATACCCCGGCTATTTTTTGGTTGGATAATGAAAGAGCACATGATAGAGAGCTTATAAAAAAGGTTCAGCAGTATCTCCCTTCAGAAGATACCACCGGACTAGACATAAAGATCCTCTCCCCTGTTGAAGCTACAAAAGTTACTTTGAAGCGCTTAAAAGAAGGGAAGGATACCATTTCTGTTACCGGAAACGTATTGCGGGATTATTTAACGGACCTTTTTCCAATTCTGGAAGTAGGGACCAGTGCCAAAATGCTATCCATAGTTCCTCTGATGAAAGGTGGTGGTTTATTTGAGACAGGTGCAGGAGGGTCCGCACCAAAGCATGTAGAACAATTTCTGGAGGAAGGACATTTAAGATGGGATTCTCTAGGTGAATTCCTGGCCCTTGCTGTTTCGCTGGAATTCTATGGAACTAAAAACATTAATCAGGAAGCCCTTGTAATAGCCGAGGCATTAGATGTGGCAACTGAGACATTTCTTAATAATGACAGGTCCCCTTCCCGAAAGGTTGGCGAACTAGATACAAGGGGGAGCCACTTTTATTTGGCCCTCTATTGGGCAGAAGCCCTTGCCACTCAAGACAAGCATCCTGGGCTACAAAAACGCTTTCAGGAAATAGCGAAAGAATTGGATTCGCAAACTCCTGAAATTCTTGAAGAATTGAAAAATGCGCAGGGCAGGAAACAGGAAATTGGCGGCTATTACAAACCAGATCCTACTTTGATAGAAAAAGCGATGAGACCCAGCAAGGTATTTAACAGCATCTTAAAAAGCCTGGGGTAATCCCTAGATCAAAGTCCAAAGAAAAAGAGAACTCTTTTTTAAGTTTAGGAGGTGGTCATCCTTTTTTCTTTCTTATTTTTAGAAAAAATTTGCTATGCCGCTAGCTTTAAGGCGCCTTTCCACGCTTCTTATTATCCTCCTCCCCTTCTTAGTTCCAGCACAGGAAAAATTTACACTTAATGGTGTCATCAGTGAAGCCTCCAGTAACGAGACCCTAATAGGGGTTACAATAGCCATCCCCTCGCTAAGGACCGGGGTAACCACCAACGAATACGGTTTTTTTTCCCTCACCTTGCCTAAAGGCACCTATGAATTACAGATAAGTTATTTAGGATACCAGGATCTTATAGAAACCGTCACTTTTGATCGAGATCAAAAGATCAATTTTCAACTCGCTGAAAAGGCCGAAATCCTGGACGAGGTTGTTCTTACAGAGAATGTGGAGAAGCTGAATATCAGTAAACCACAAATGAGCGTCAATAATCTATCAGTACAAACCATCAAGAATATTCCTGTGGTTTTGGGAGAAGCAGACATCATTAAGTCGCTCATCCTCCTACCCGGGGTTAGTAATGCCGGAGAAGGTGCATCCGGGTTTAATGTTAGAGGTGGCGCGGCAGATCAGAACCTTATTTTGTTAGATGAAGCAACCATCTTTAACAGTTCTCATCTTTTTGGATTTTTCTCAGTTTTTAATCCTGATGCTATCAAGGATGTGAAACTATTTAAAGGTGGCATCCCTGCGCGTTATGGCGGCAGGGTTTCTTCAGTGCTCGAGATCTTCCAGAAAGAAGGGAATAGTAAAGAGTTCAAAATGAATGGAGGTATAGGAGCTGTGGCAAGCAGACTGCTCGCGGAAGGCCCTATAATTAAGGATAAAGCAGCGTTTTTGATTGGAGGAAGGGCATCCTATGCACATCTATTTCTCCCTTTGTTCGACATAGACAACACAGCCTATTTCTACGACCTGAATACAAAGCTCAACTATAAGTTGAATGACAACAACAGTCTGTTCCTTTCAGGATATTTTGGGCGCGATGTTTTTGCGATCTCCAGTAGTTTTGAAAATATTTATGGTAATAGTGTCCTCAATGTACGCTGGAACCATCTGTTCTCCGATAAATTATTCAGTAACCTATCCCTGATTTATTCAGACTTTTATTACGGTCTTGAACTAGATTTTGTAGGTTTTAAATGGAACTCCGGAATTCAGAACTTCAATGTTAAATACGATCTGAAGCACTACCTGAGCGATAGGTTTCAAGTGAATTACGGGATCAATAATATCTACTATACCTTTAATCCCGGGAAGATCGTACCGAACAGTCCGGGTTCGGGTATTTTGGAAGAACAGCTGATAAAAAAATACGCCAATGAATTTGCAGCCTATGTAGATGTGGAACATACCCTTTCAGAATCTCTTAGCTTAGAATACGGGTTACGGCTGAGTCATTTTATTCGGTTTGGACAGGATGAATTGAATGTTTATGAGAATGACAATCCGGTGATCTTTGATCCTTTTCTGTTGGTCTATAAGGAAGCTACACCCATTGGGACCGTTTCTCCGGGGCGTGGTGAGCAACTAGCCTCTTTTACGAATCTGGAACCCAGGTTGTCTTTAGCCTATACCCTAAATTCGCAGCAGTCCATAAAAGCCAGTTATACCAGAATAGCCCAGTACCTGCACTTATTATCCAATACAAGCT
>JABDQS010000320.1 GCA_013042125.1 Eudoraea sp. | reverse complement strand
TAAGGTTGGCACTCTGAAGAACTACAGGGCCAAGATCATCGCAAAAGACAATTCTGTTCACTACATTCTTGTAAATAGCAGCCTCATCTATGATAAGGATAGAAATCCCATTGCGGCTCAAGGTATTATTAGAGATATCACCAAAGAGAGTGAGGTGGAAGCCTTGTTATCTGAACAGAAAAAACAACTCGATATAATCGTGGAGAATTCTCCTTTGGGGATCGTATTAACAGTGGGGAGCAAATTCATTAAAGTAAATAAAGCATTTTCTGATCTTATTGGGTATACGGATTCAGAATTAAAAGAGCTGTCTGTGAAGGATATCTCAGAACCTGAGGATAACAAAATATCTAAGGGATTCCAGTTGGCCATGAACAAAGGGGAAATTGACAATTTCTCCATTGTAAAACGATATTTTACCAAAGAAAAGGATACAGTACTTGCGAAGACCTCGGTAAGTGCGGTTAGAGATCCCTCAGGTACCATCGCCTATGAAGTAGCCATTGTAGAAGATATCACAAAAGAAAAGGAGGCGGAAGAGCAGATCAAAGCCTCGGAGAACAGATTGTCAACACTGATCACTAACCTGCAAACAGGTGTTTTACTGGAAAATGAGAATAGGGCTATTTCGCTTACCAATCAACGGTTTTGTGACCTATTTCAGATACCGGCTACTCCGGATCAGCTAAAAGGAGCAGACTGTTCTAATGCAGCCGAGGAAAATAAGCGTCATTTTAAGGATCCTAAAGGATTTGTTCAAAGAATCAATACTATTTTGAAGGAGAAAAAGGTGGTCCTATCCGATGAACTTGAAATGAAGGACGGACGAATCCTGGAGCGAGATTATATTCCCATTTTTTCAAATGGAATCTATAAAGGTCATTTGTGGACCTATAATGACGTAACCATTCGCAAGAATTACAAACAGAACTTGGAGATCCAGAAGGAAAAGTATTGGAGCATAATCGCAAATATGAACCTGGGACTTATTGAAGTGGATAATCAGGATGTTATTCAGTTGGTAAACCAAAGCTTTTGCACCATGAGCGGTTATTCGGAAAAGGAACTACTTGGAAAGAAGGCCGCTGAAACATTGAAAGTTGAAGAAAAAACGATGATCCGGGAAAAAGGAGTTGACCGATTAAAAGGAAAATCCGACTCCTACCAGATCCGGGTAAAGACAAAAAATAATGAACTCAGATACTGGCTCATCAGTGGTGCGCCACGTTATGATGAGAGTGGAAAAGTTGTTGGTTCCATTGGGATCCATCTGGATATGACTGCGCAAAAGAATTTAGAACTCCAGAAAGAACTTCTTTTAAAAGAATTAGAATCGAGTAATCATGGATTACAGGAATATGCGCATATTGTTTCTCATGACCTGAAATCACCCTTGCGAAGTATCAGTGCGCTGGCTACATGGTTGCATGATGATTACAAGGATATTTTGGATGAGACCGGAATATTCAATTTACAAATGATGCAGGAAAAAGTAGAAGGCATGGATAAACTCATAGACGGCATCCTTAAATACTCCAGTATTAAAAGTGAAACCTTAGAAGAAACCGCAGTAGACCTCAACCAGGTTGTAAATGAGATACGGGAAATTATATTCATTCCGGATCATGTGAACGTTATTATCATGAATCCCCTGCCCATCTTACAGGTAGATGCCACTAAAATGCACCAGTTATTCCAAAATTTGATCAGTAACGCTGTTATTAACATTGACAAGGAAGAAGGCATTGTTGCCATTGATGTAACCGAGAAGAAGGATCATTGGCAATTTTCTATTAAAGACAATGGATCTGGAATACCAAAAGAGTATCATGAAAAAATATTTGAGATCTTTCAGTCGATAGGTACAAAGGAACGTTCAACCGGAATAGGTCTTTCCATTGTCAAAAAGATCGTGGATCTATATGACGGAAAGATATGGCTGGATAGCAAAGTTGGAGAAGGAACTACTTTTTATTTTACATTAAGAAAATAAGTATGGAGCAACCAAATTTGACATACATAGAGAAATTAGCAGGGAACGATGAGGTTTTCAAAAATAAATTTATTGCTATCTTAAAGGATGAGTTTCCGATTGAAAAAGAAGAGTATTATGAAACTCTTAATGCTTCTAAAACAGATGAGACCGCTTTAATAGTGCATAAATTAAAACACAAACTCAATATTTTAGGTTTGGAAAAAGCCTATGGCTTGTCTGTGATATATGAAGAAGAGCTCAAAAAAGGAGATACCGGCCTTGCACCAAAATTTACAACCATCTTAGATACAATAGAATCCTACCTAAATACCATTTGAACATGACCTGTATTATTATTGACGATGAAGCAGCTGCCCGGGCCATTGTGGCCCAGTTATGCACAGCACATCCTGAATTGGATGTAATAGAAGAGTTTCCAAATGCTATAGATGCCATTAAATTTCTGAATCAGCAAACCATAGATCTTGTATTCCTGGATATCCACATGCCGGGCTTCACAGGATTTGATTTTGTACAGACGCTAAAGAATCCGCCTAAAATTGTACTCACAACCTCAGATACCAATTTTGCTATTGAAGCGTATGAGTATGAAGCTATTGTAGATTATCTGGTAAAACCGATCTCCCCGGAACGCTTTGCAAAATCGATACAAAAAGTAAAGAACTCCCTGGCGAAACAGCCGGCATTAAGTACTTCAGAAGGCAACACCTCCGGAGTTGGAGAAGATCTGTATATCAATATAGACAGGAGACTTATTAAACTAACCTTTGATGAGATCTTATTTATTGAAGCCAAAGGCGATTATATAGACGTGAAGACTACCAAAGAGACTCACAGGGTCCATAATACCCTGAAAAAGATCAAGGAAAAACTACCGGAAGAACTCTTCCTGCAAATACATCGCTCTTATATCATCAACTTCACAAAGATCATTGATATTGAAGATAACAGTGTTCTTATTGAAAAGAATGTGATCCCTATTAGCAGGTCTAACAGACCTGAGCTAATGCGCCGATTGAATTTGTTATAAATATTACTTCAGAGCCAATAGTTTCTTATTGAATAAAGGAGCCTTGGTAATGGCCCACTTTACCTTAATACCGATCTCAGTAAATTCAAAGCCGGCTGCAGTGGCCGAAGCAATATTACTATACTTCCCGTAGAGCTCAGCTCCCAACCTATTGGTGAATTGATGCTGTAATCCTGCCTCCACCCTAAAAATGGCAGATTGATCTTCACTCTCAACCTTTTGAATGCCGGTTGCTCCGCTCAACATAAACCTGGTCTTTTCTGAGAATGATCCCCTGATATCAGCGAAAATCTCAGCGGCATGATACTGTTCAGGACTAAAATATATAGTTGGCAACTGCTCTTTAAAAGCAATGTATTGATAGTTGACCCCAACTTTTAAAGCCGGATTTTTCAAAACATTGTAATACAGAGAGGAAAAGATCAAATTTCTGCTATTACCATCTGTTTGTCTGGTATGCATTAGCTGCGTATACCATCCCAAATTAAAATTAGTGCTTAGATTGTAGTTGAGTCCGTAATGATTCATTACGATCTCACGCTCAATAAGGTCGGCATTAAAATTTTGAACTTCTCTTTGATAGCCGAGCTCCAAATTTTGAAGACGCATTGGTTGCAATTGAAATCGGGCGTCAAGGATAGGTTGGGTAT
>JABDQS010000317.1 GCA_013042125.1 Eudoraea sp. | reverse complement strand
TCCTATAAGAGGGTATTCTATGTTTTATTTTGAAACATAAACTGAGCACTATTTCTTCTTGGCAGCATCTGCTCCATCCTCTAGATCTTCAATGATCTCTTCCTTTTTGCGGTATTTCATATTGAGGAACTCCACAAGCAAGGAGAATGAAATTGCAAAATAGAGATAGCCTTTCGGTATAGCTCCAATTTCGGAACCAAAGAAGCGTGCATGGCTGATATGAGCCGATTCTGCAATAAGCATGAACCCTATCAGGATAAGAAAAGACAAGGCAAGTAATTGCATGGAGGGGTGTTTGTTAATAAAGACGCGTATGGCATTAGCAAAGATCATCATTATTACGATAGATATCATTACCGCAATGATCATCAAGATCAAAGCATCGTTGGGATGATCTCCAATTCCATTGGTCATACCTACTGCGGTTAGAATAGAATCTATGGAGAAGATAAAATCAATGATAAGAATTTGAATAATAGCTTTGGAAAAGCTGGTGATATTCTTTGATTTTATCACCTCTTCATCATGTTCAGGCAATTCTACTTTTTCATGGATCTCTGAGGTGCTTTTGTATAAAAGAAATAGTCCGCCGAAAAGTAATATAAGCGCTTGGCCACTAATGCCTACGGACAACCAGCCGGTATCTATGTAGTAGAATGGATTGCTAAGGCCAATAAGCAGCGAAACCGCAAACAATAGAATAATTCGCTGAACCATAGCGAGAACCAAACCCCATAATGTTGCTTTCTTTTGATCTTTTTCCGGGAGTCTGTTCGCAGCTATGGAAATAAAAACTATGTTGTCTATCCCTAAGATGATCTCCAGAAAGGTTAAGGTGAGCAGAGCGACCCAGGCATCCGGACTTGTTAGTATATCAAACATATTCAGTTCACTTTAAAAGCGGTACCGCGCGATTTATTAGAGCTGCCTACAAGCCCATATTCAAAGGTATAAGAACTATCTGTGGTAGACAGGATCTTCATATGAATGGATTTTTCCTCTGAAGTTGTCTGCGGATTTAATTTCTTAACGATGTATTCGCAATCATTGATCCAGCGAATAGAAGAAGTATCTGCTTTGCCTTCAAAAAAATCTATTTCAGTATCCACTGTGCGTACAAAAGTAGTGGTTTGTTCATTATCTCCGATGGTAGTTGTAAAGCTAAATTCACCTTCTTTGAAATCCTTACAATTTCTCGGGGGATTGTAACAAGCAGCGGTAACGCTTAAAATTAAAAGTCCAAAAATCCGGATTTTAAACATGATGGCAAAAATAGTAAATTAAGACCATTATAAAGAATGAGATCCCAAAACTTAGTTGGTGAGATCATTACTCGATTCGAAAGTCTCAAAGCTGCCATCTGTGTAGAGAATAATTATCTTTTGTATGGTCCTTTCAGTACGAATGCTCTCAATTGGGGGAGGCGATAATGGGGAAGGGGAGGTTACACTTTCTTTTCTTGAGGGAAAAGTACCTTTTCCGTTTAATAGCCAATAGAGATTTACCTCAGGATACGTCTTAACTACTTTCATGACAAACTCTAAACTGGGCTTGTTCCTTCCTGTCAACAAATGTGAGATACTAGATCGTTGTACCCCAATCTTATCAGCAAAAGAAGAGGCAGAAAGATTGTAAAAAGAAAGGATCTTTTCGAGTCTGCTTACGAATTCTTCAGAGTTTACCATTGTATTTTTTAGATCCTGGTAAATATGTAATATTTACCGGTAGAATGAACATAAAATAATATACTATTACTTCTATTAAGATATTGTAAACTATTGATATATAGATGTATAAATCATTTTTCAACGCTTTATTAACAATTGTATACAAATGTATACCAAAACGGCGTAAATGTTGCTATTAAATGTATACAAATGTAACTATTTTAATAACAATTGTAATTAAATTTGACATTACTTTTGTAGGAGATACAAGAGATATTATGGATGGAGACCAGGCTTATGAAAAGATAAAGGAGACTGCTTTAAGCGGGCGTTATATTCATCATTCACATTTAATACCGATCCTGAAGAAATTGAGTCCGGCGTGGAAAGTAGAAGAAATTGGATTTTCGGTGAAAGGTCTCCCCATAGAAAAAATTACAGTTGGCCGCGGACCAACTAAAATTTTAATGTGGTCCCAAATGCATGGAAATGAATCTACCACTACCAAAGCGGTCTTTGATCTGATTAAAGCTCTTTCATCGGGATATAGTAACGCCAGGGACCTGTTGGAAAGCTTAACCATAGTTATAATTCCAATGTTGAATCCGGATGGTGCAATGGCCTATACCAGATTGAATGCTAATGATATTGATCTAAATAGGGATGCTCAGGACAGAACGCAACCAGAAAGTAGGGTCCTGAGATCTGTGTTTGACGAATTTTCCCCTGATTTTTGTTTTAACCTGCATGATCAACGTACCATTTATAGTGCAGGTTCAGTGCCCAGGCCCGCTACCCTATCTTTTTTATCCCCGGCAGCAGATAGCAATAGAACAGTTACAGAAAATCGACTGAAAGGGATGAACCTTATTGCGACCATCAATAATGAATTACAACTATTGATACCCGGGCAAATAGGGAGATATGACGATGCATTTAATGCTAATTGCGTGGGAGACGCATTTCAAATGTTAGGAACACCCACCATTCTTATTGAGGCCGGACATTTTCAGGGGGATTATGAACGTGAGAAAACCAGGAAATACGTGTTTAAATCCTTGTGGAAGGCGCTGGAGTGTGTCGCTTTCGATCCTTTGGATTTTGATCATGAAAAAGCCTATATAGCTATTCCTGAGAATAAAAAGTATTTTTTCGACATCCTTGTTCTAAATGCCCATCATCTGATTAAAAAAATAGACACAGGTGATGCCTTGGGGATACTTTATAAAGAATTGCTTCAAGGGGATGCCATCCACTTTAGCCCATTTGTGGACAGGACCGGAACTCTCGATGGATATTTTGGGCACCTCACATACGATTGCGCTAAACCGGAAGATGTGATTTTACTTAAGAATCACGATCGGATCGCAAAGCTCATTAATTTTAGTTAACGGAATAAATGGGGGAAACTATTGCGTTATGTTCAAAAAAACGTCTATTTTATTAAATATATTTTCTTAATTGTTTATTTTTGCTCAAATTAATCTCAATATGGGCAAAGTTAAATTAGATGAAATAGATCACCAGATCCTGGATATGTTGATAGACAATACCAGGACCCCTTTTACAGATATCGCCAAGAAACTATTGATCTCCGCAGGGACAGTACATGTGCGGGTAAAGAAAATGGAAGAAGCAGGTATCATACAGGGGTCATCGCTGACGTTGGATTATATAAAACTGGGCTACGCATTTATTGCTTATGTGGGGATATTCCTTGAAAAGACCCACCAGACCAAATTTGTTTTGGAGCGGCTAAATCAAATACCAAATGTTACAGTGGCACATATCACAACCGGAAAATTTAATATTTTCTGTAAGATCCGGGCCAAGGACACCAATCATGCAAAGAATATCATTTTTAAGATAGATGATATTGATGGGATCAGCAGAACTGAAACGATGATTTCCTTAGAAGAAAGCATCAATGACAAAAAAAGGCTGATGCATACAATCTTCAATGAGCTTAATTGATTTAAAATAATAGTTGTTCATTCACAGAATCTACTTTTTTGTAAACAATGAAAACATCGCAGCTAAAGGAGCACGAATACAATCCTTACTACAGTACCTATATTGAGGCCTTGGGCGAGGTGACCCTGATGGACATACTGCGCAAGCAGCTAGGGAATTACCCTCAATTTCTGGCAAGTATTCCTAGGGAAAAGCTTACCTATAGTTACGCAAAAGGAAAATGGACGGTTGCAGAAGTGCTGGTCCATGTGCTCGATACAGAGCGGGTCTTTCAATACAGAGCCTTAAGATTTGCGAGGAAAGATATGACCCCACTACCGGGGTTTGATCAAGATGACTACGTACCGAATTCTGGAGCTAATTCCAGAAATGTTGAACAGCTAATAAATGAGTACAAGGCTATTAGAACGTCTACTATTTCTTTGTTTGAAACCTTTGATGCGGCTACCCTGAAACGAAAAGGAGTTGCTAGTAATTCACCTATGAGTGTAGCGGCATTGGGATTTATAATGTGCGGCCACCAGAAACACCACAGAAATATTATAAGAGAGCGGTATCTTGATGTTTAATCCAGATCTTCTTCGCCTTCAAATTCTGCCTCCAGGTTGAGTTCCATTGACTCCTCAGACTGCGGTTGCGCTTCTTTCTCCAATTCATGCACTATGCTATCATCAAAATTGGCTATAAAATGCGAAAGACTTTGACTGATCTTTACCAGGTATAAGGCTTCTGCGGTCCTAAGTTCAACAGCCTCAATGAATTCTCCTTTGTGATTCTTAAAAGCTACGATATCTTCATCTCCATAGCCATTGGGATAGGAATCAATTAAGAGTGCAGTTAAGTTGTGATCTAATTTTTTGTAATCGATTAAAATTCGTTTCATAGGTTGGTTATTTATGGCCTTTATCAATAAAGGTTTATAATCAATCCTAAACTATACTATTTTCTAACCGCTGGGAGGAAAGTGTTGTCAATGGCAAAATTAAGTATATGAAGAGCTTATTCTTTGTAGTATGCAAAAGCTTCTTCAAAGAGAACCAAAGGCACACGTTGATCTATTACGGCGCCGCCAATATGCTGTAAGAGGACAAAATTTATCTGCCCATGCGAGTTCTTTTTATCAAATTTCAAAAGTTCGAGGATCGCATCAATATCTTGTTTCTCAAAAGAGACCTTTTTAAAACGTTCCAGGAAGGTATTTTTAATATCCTCTAATTGATGCTTTCCCAAACCGCAAAGTTTAAACGATAGATAGGCCTCCAGGATCATACCGATGGCAATTGCCTCAC
>JABDQS010000313.1 GCA_013042125.1 Eudoraea sp. | reverse complement strand
GGATGAAATGGATAATAAAATCCTTTCAACCATTATAGATAAATTCAAAGGAGGCCCAGTTGGTATTACAACATTGGCTACAGCAGTAAGTGAAAGTTCAGAAACCATTGAAGAAGTGTATGAACCTTTCCTTATCCAGCAGGGCTTTATTATGAGGACACCCAGAGGCAGAGAAGTTACAGAACTTGCCTATCGGCATCTTGGAAGGATAAAAGGAGGCACCCAGCCCGGATTGTTTTAATGCGAGAACTGAAGACCGTTTCACAGCTAGAGGTTTTAAGGAATAGAAAGCGTATTCTGGCAAATCCATTGCCATTCCATTCAGAAAATTTCAAGAAATATGGAGACACCTTCCGTGTGAAGGTAGGTCCGGGTAAGGCAATCGTATTCACTAAGGATCCGGAGATCGTTCAGCAAGTCCTGCAGAAGCAACAGAAAAAGTTTCAAAAGTCGCCTTTGCAAACCAAAGACCTTGCTAAATATATAGGGCATGGTCTTTTAACTGCAGAAGGGGAACATTGGCGGGCGCAACGCCGTATGATACAACCCGCTTTTCACAGAAAAAAATTGGCGGGTTTACTGGGAACCATGCAACTCGCCATTAAGGAAGAACTGCAGCGTTTTGAAGCCGACAAAACACTGGATGTTTTTCCCCTTATGGGAGATCTGGCATTTCAGGTTGTGGCCAGGGCCTTATTTAGCCATTCAGACATTCGGGATAAGATGAGCAGGCTTCAATACATTACGGAGACCAATCAGAAAATGTTGATCCGTGAGATGAGACAACCTTATCTGGTATGGTGGTTTAAGTTAAGCGGACAGATAAACAAACACTTAAAGTACTCTGAAGACAGCAGGAAATTACTCAATGAAATTATTGAGGAAAGAATAGGGCTTGAGAGAGAAAAGGATGATCTGTTAGACATGCTGCTAAAGGCAACCTATGAAGATGGAACACACATGGCTCGTCAACAGCTCATTGATGAAGTGCTTATCCTTTTTACTGCCGGTCATGAAACTACCGCTAACGCTCTTAGTTTTACTCTATTTCTGCTGGCCAGACATCCTGAAATACAAGAAAAGGTTTATCGGGAAATTCAAGAAAACGTTCGTCCGGATATGGATATTCTTGAATGGATCTCTAAATTGCCCTTAACCCAACAGTGCATAGAGGAGGCCATGAGGCTATATCCACCGGTTTATGTCATAGATAGGATGGCCAGAGAAGATATCAGTATTGCCGACTATGATTTTTCAAAAGGTACCTTGTTAATCATGTCTGTTTATGAATTACACCGGCATTCGGATTTTTGGATAGATCCGGAATCATTTAACCCGGGACGTTTCAGTAAAGAGCATAAAAAGAAAATGGGGCCTTATTATTATCCGTTTGGGGCGGGACCACGGATGTGCATCGGGAATAGTTTTGCGATCTATGAAATGATCATGACCGTGGTAGAAATACTATCAACCTATACGATCAGCAGTATGTCGCCAACAATAGAATTGAATCCTCTTATTTCTTTGAAACCAAAAGAAGTACGTTTAAATTTTCAGGAACGCTAGGAAATTAAACACCAAAAAAGCCAACTTCTTAAAACTGATCAAAGTCATTGATTTCTAAGATTATTGATTATAACTTTCATACTCTTTAGTCAATAGACAATGAAATTAATAGATGAACTTAAACGTAGAAATGTCATTAAGGCAACTATTGCATATATAGTTGTTGCCTGGCTACTATTGCAGGTTATCACAAGCGTCTTGCCAAATTTCGGTGCGCCTCCCTGGGTTTTAAAGACCTTAATATTCTTAATAGCGATTGGCTTACCTATCTGGGTCATTTTTTCCTGGGTGTATGAAATAACCCCTGAAGGGTTAAAGAAAACCGTAAAGGTTTCAAAAGATGAATCAATCACCGAAGCCACGAACAAACGCTTAAACATCATAATAATAATTACACTCTTCATTGCCATTGCCGTAACCCTTTTTCAAAAACCTCTACCCAACGCTTCTTCAATAACCATTGTCAATAATGATTTAACTTTAGAGAATTCAATCGCTGTTCTGCCTTTTAATAACTGGAGTGGAAATCCTCAATTGGAGTACATAAGCGATGGCATGACAGATGCTGTTATTACCAGACTTAGTGCAGTTGATTCACTGAAAGTGATTCCTTTTACTTCTGTCCTGAAATACAAAAATTCAGATCAGAATGTGCAGTCTATTACAAAAGAATTAGGTATACAGAATGTCCTTCAGGGCAACTTTCAACTATCCGGGGATCAGGTAAAGATTACGGTACATCTTATTCACGGGCCTTCCAATACCAACATAGCCTCCAATGTATATAGTGGTCAATGGAACCAAGAAGAAATATTCAACTTGCAGGCGGAAGTCGTCAAAGATCTGTCCCGCCATTTACAAATTGATCTCAATAGCCAGGAACTTAATGATATACATCATTTTCCTACCACTAATAAGGAGGCCTATGATTTAATGTTATACGCTGCATTTCTTTCATCAAATGGCACACGCAAGGGTATGGAACGTGCAATACCTTTCTATGAGAAAGCGATAGAACTGGATTCTACTTTTATGGATGCTTATTTAGGTTTGGCAGGGCTATACATATGGGGTGCGAGTATTTGGGGGTCTTTTGATCAGCAAGTCGCATGGAAAAATGCAAAGAACCTATTAGAAAGGGCCAAGAAAATTGATAGCACGGATAAAAGAATTCAACGAGATCTTTTAGATGGCTCATATTTGTATGAATGGGATTTTGATATCATGGAGAAAGAATTTGAGAACAGTAAAGCTGCAGTAGGATATTTAACACATGTCGGAAGATTTGAGGAATCATTAACGATCATAGATCAAAAGCTCCAAAAGAAACCAAATCAAGCATTTTATATTGCCTTGAAGGCACAAGCGCTTTTTTTTCTGAATAGAAAAGAGGAAGCCCTGGAACTTCTTGTAACTAAGGACAAATTGTTTTCGGATTATGTAAGCTATTTACGTGAGGCAGCCAAGGTCTGTTTTTATATGGGGGAGTATGGGCGTTCCAAAATGTACGTAGACCAAATACTATCCAAATTCTCAGATCATCCACCAATTGTACTATGGCTTCATGCTGTTAATAGTGATAAGGCCGGTAATACGATCGAGGCCAAAAATTACTTGAATAAATTAAAAAGTGCTTATGATAATGGAGATTCTGGGAGTCCAGCTTGGTTTGTTGCCCTGTATTACAGTTCTGTTGGTGACCACGAGAATGCATTCGAATGGCTTAATAAGGCATATGACCGGCATGAAATGGAATTGATATGGCTACGTGAAGAGCTTGCATTAAAGTCGTTACGAGGTGATCCACGTTATGTGGAACTTTATCATAAAGTTGGCTTCCCAATGCCACCGCATCCCAATTGAAAACGACAGTTTTTCAATCCTATCCGGACTGGAAAATGGATATTAACACCTATTTGGGGACCAATTAGCACGACTCAGGTGTGAAAAAACCTATCATTTTTTTATTGAAAAAAACAATATGAGAAGGATATGAAGATGACATGGGAAGGAATAGAATAAGCCTTAATAAACTTCAGATTCATCGTTAAATCGCTCAAATGTTGTTTTTAGCGATTTTTATTTATGTAAATTGATCATTTGGATATAATGCTGCTTTGCCCAATTTTTGTTCCTTTCCTCTTTAAACGTGAATAGCCGAACTGAATATACCAACCTGATTAAAACCGAAGCCCTGCGCCTCGGCTTCATTTCCTGCGGTATTTCCAAGGCCGATTTTCTGGAAGAAGAGGCACCCCGTTTGGAGAGCTGGTTAAATGCAAATATGCATGGGGAGATGCGGTATATGGAGAATCATTTTGACAAGAGATTAGATCCGCGAAAACTGGTAGATGACGCCAAATCTGTTATTTCCCTCCTATTAAACTATTATCCCTCGGAGCAACAGCAAGAAGGTACTTATAAGATCTCTAAATACGCTTATGGGAAGGACTATCACCATGTCATTAAATCGAAATTGAAAGAACTACATTTCTTTATAGAAGAGAATATTGGTGAAGTAAAGGGGAGGGCGTTTGTAGATTCAGCACCTGTGCTCGATAAGGCCTGGGCAGCGAAAAGTGGTTTAGGATGGATTGGAAAACACAGTAATCTTCTGACACAACAGCTGGGTTCTTTTTATTTTATTGCCGAGCTGATCGTAGATCTGGAATTAGATTATGACCATGCCGTAACCGATCATTGCGGTAGTTGTACAGCCTGTATAGATG
>JABDQS010000308.1 GCA_013042125.1 Eudoraea sp. | reverse complement strand
GGTAAAAGGCGTGATCCTCACCGGAAAACCACACTATTTTTCTGCCGGCTTGGATCTTATTGAACTTATTCAGTATGATGAGCAAAAGATACGCGACTTTTTTAGTGCCTTTGGCGTATTATATCTCGAACTTGTGCGATTCACAAAACCATTTATAGCAGCTATTACCGGGCATTCCCCGGCAGGGGGTTGTGTGCTGGCAGTAGCCAGTGATAACAGGTATATGGCAGAAGGGGAAAAATATGTGATCGGCCTAAATGAAGTAGCTGTAAACATCCAAATATCACAAAACCTAACGGAGGGCTATGCTTTCTGGATGGGAGAAGGTCTGGCAAACAGGTACATTCTGGAAGGTAAATTACTGACGGGTGTTGAGGCTAAAGCTGCCGGATTGGTAGATGCCTTGTTGCCTTTAGATCAGGTCCTGCAGCATGCAGAAAATAAGATGCAGCAGTATTTGAAGGCAGATCCTGAGATCTGGATCAACACTAAGAAGAAACTCAGAAAACATTGGCTGGATAAACTGGATCCGGATCCTGAAAATTCACTGAAAGAGGCAGCAACTCTATGGTGGAAGCCAGAGATCAGGGCAAAGATGCTGGCTTATGTAGAAAGTTTTTCCAATAAAAAGAAAACATAAATGATAATGAACAAACAACTCTTATTTGTAAAAAGACCTGTTGGCGAAGCAGATGCTTCTACATGGTCCTTGGAAACCAATCCCATTCCCGAAATTGATGATGGCCAGATCTTGGTGAAACAGCATTATGTGTCGCTAGACCCTGCCATGCGTGGATGGATGAATCAAGGCAAATCCTATATCGAACCGATGGCCATTGGTTCGGTTATGCGTGCCGGTTCTGTTGGTGAAGTAGTTGCTTCAAAAAATTCAAAATTCAAAGTAGGTGACCATGTTGTAGGTACCGGAGGAGTACAGCAATATTGTGCAACCGATGGAAAAGGATTTTATCAGGTAGATCCCAGGATCGCGCCATTACCAACCTATATTGGTGCTTTGGGAATGCCCGGGATGACAGCCTATTTTGGAATTACCGAAGTGGGAAAGATTAAAGAAGGTGATGTTGTGCTTGTTTCCGGAGCAGCAGGTGCTGTTGGCAGTATTGTTGGTCAGGTTGCGAAGATCAAAGGGTGTAGGGTAGTAGGAATAGCCGGTGGAGCGGATAAATGCAGCTATGTGGTAGATGAATTGGGATTTGATGCCTGTATCGACTATAAAAATGAGAACGTAGCTACCAGATTAAAAGAGGAGTGTCCAAAAGGGATCGATGTGTATTTTGATAATGTAGGAGGTGAGATTTTAGATATTGCTTTAACCCGCTTGCGCATGCACGCCAGGATCGTGATCTGCGGAGCCATTTCGCAGTATAACAATAAACAGGCAGTAAAAGGCCCTAGCAATTATTTATCTCTTTTAGTGCATAGGGCAACCATGCAGGGGATGGTTGTTTTTGACTATGCGCCGCGATATGCCGAGGGCGCTAAAATTCTCGGTGGATGGATGGCAGCAGGAAAAATAAAGGCCCGTGAAGATGTGTATGAAGGTATTGAGAATTTCCCCGAAACATTTAATCGACTTTTCTGAGGAGACAAAATGGGGAAATTGGTATTAAAAGTAATTGAGGATTAATAGTGATGAAAGCAATACGTTGTAAGGCATACGGACCACCCTCCTCTTTGGTATTTGAAGAAATGGATGGCTTGCATCCAAAGTCAGATGAGGTAGTCGTACAGGTAAAAGCATGTGGCATCAATTATCCGGATACGTTGATCATTCAGGGTCTTTATCAATTTAAACCGGAACTGCCTTTTACGCCCGGCAGTGATTTTTCAGGGATTGTAAAGAGTGTTGGAGAAGGGGTGAAACACCTCACTACTGGCGATGCTGTTTTTGGTTTTGTGACCTATGGGGCCATGGCAGAGGAAGTAGTGGTGCAGGCTAACGCCTGTTTCCACAAACCGGAGAATATGGATTTTCCGGTAGCAGCCTCCTTTATGATCGCCTATGGAACTTCGTATCATGCGCTGAAAGACCGGGCTAACCTTCAGGAAGGCGAGACCTTACTGGTGTTGGGGGCTTCCGGAGGAGTTGGCCTGGCCGCGGTGGAACTGGGAAAGTTGATGGGAGCCTATGTCATTGCAGCAGCATCCACAGATGACAAATTAGCATTGTGTCGTGAATATGGGGCAGACCAGACCATTAATTATGGTAAAGTAGATCTAAAATCTGCAATCAAAGAGCTCACCAATGGTAAAGGAGTAGATGTCATTTATGATCCTGTGGGCGGTAATTATACGGAAGCCGCTTTCAGGGGAATGGCCTGGGAAGGGAGATATCTTGTGGTGGGATTTGCAGCGGGAAGCATTCCAAAGATCCCCCTTAACCTTGCATTATTAAAAGGAGCGTCTCTTGTGGGGGTTTTTTGGGGCACTTTTGCGATGAAAGATCCGAAAGCCAATATGCAGAACGCCATTACCTTAATGAAATGGTATGGAGAGGGCAAGTTGAGACCTCACATTCATAAGATATATGACCTCAGGGATACCCCAAAGGCCTTACAGGAGATGATAGACCGCAGGGTTAAAGGTAAGTTAGTTGTACAGATGTAAATAAATAATATGATCTATGAGACTTAAAGATAAAATAGCCATTGTGACAGGGGGTTCAAGAGGAATAGGGCAGGCGATATCCGAACTCTTTGCTAAAGAAGGTGCCACTGTCATCATTCTGGACCTATTGCCTCAGGGCCGGGAAGTAGCGGACGGGATCAATACTAAAGGGGGTAAAGCCGAATTTCATTCAGTTTCTGTCACTGATAAGGAGGCTATTGAGGATCTTTTTACTGCGGTACATAAGAAGTATGGGAAGATAGATATCCTGATCAATAATGCAGGAATTACGAGGGACCGTACACTCGAAAAAATGAGCGAGGCAGAATGGGATGCCGTTATTGAGGTAAATCTCAAGGGTGTATTCTTATGCACGCAGGCCGTTATCCCATATATGAAAGCAAATAAATACGGGAGAATTGTCAGTGCGGCATCCAACGTTGGTTTGCGGGGCAATTTCGGGCAGACAAATTATGCGGCTACCAAAGCCGGCGTTATTGCCATGTCTAAAACCTGGACGGTTGAATTTGGAAAATATGGGATCACAGCAAATGCAATAGCACCGGGATTTACAATGACAGATATGGTAGATAAGATCCCTGAAGAGCATTTTGCAGCCATCAAGGCAAGTATCCCTTTGAAAACGGTTGCACAGCCTATAGATATTGCCTACGGGTATTTGTATCTGGCATCGGACGAGGCGCGTTTTGTTTCCGGTATCTGTTTAACCATAGACGGAGGAACTTCACGATAAATAGAGACCATGGCAAAGCTGGAAATACAAGATTTTAAGGCATTTAGGGAATTGGAAGGTAAAGCAATTCCAAATGGGGATTGGCTGACCATAACCCAGGAAATGATCAATGATTTTGCCAAAGCCACCATGGATTTTCAATGGATCCATATAGATGTGGAGAAGGCTGCCAAATACTCTCCCTTTAAAAAACCTGTTGCTCATGGTTTTATGTCGGTTTCCCTTCTGGCCAAGTTATTGGGCGATAGTATTCACGTAACGTCGGCTAAAATGGGTGTTAATTATGGCTTGAATAAAGTCCGCTTTCCTAGTCCGGTTCTGGTTGACAGCAGGGTACGATTAAGTGGCCGGGTAGTGAATATCGAGGATTATGGAGACAATGGCCTTAAAATTACCTGGAACTGTGAAGTTGAGATTGAGGGATCGGATAAACCTGCCTGTGTCGCGGAGTTTATAAGTTTGATGTTTGAATAGGAGTCTGTACGGGTTTGGGAGCCTCAGATAGATGGCAATACGAACTTTAAGTAAATGGAATACAGAAGGTTATATTTTGTCCAAATTATCCTTGTTTTGGCTCAGTTCGTCTTAAATCATTTTGTATTGCGGAATAAAACACTACTTTAGATTTCTTAAATTATGACCCCAAATTGTAGTTTTTGATCATGAACGCCTCACTATGCTAAACTCAAGGAAACATTTTATTAGTATTCTTATCCTGGTCCTGTTGGGATTTGGGATAGGTATATATCTACAGGATCTCAAGCATCAGGAAAGCACAGAAGCCGCCTGGAAGGCTAACAGGTACAACCTGTCCAGATTCAATGATATCAGGAACTACACCATAAAAATGAATGCCGCAAACTGGCGCAAGATGCGCGATAGTATTGGGCAGGAATTAGACAGTTTTATGATCCTTCGATACAGGAAGGAGATGGATAGTCTAAATCAAGAATTTAAGGAGAGTACAATAAAATAAGGAATCCCTACCAAAGACAGTCAGGTTCCGCCACTACCGCCAGATTGTCCCGCCGCTGCCAGATTGCATCTGATGGACTTCAAATTAAAAACAAAGTTCTTGAAGTGAAGAATTTCAGGATTGATTGCTCTGCGTGCAATCATCCTTAGCGCTCCGCGCTGAAAATCAAAAAGCCACCCGCTATCGCCAGATTATATCTGGTTGACTTCTAATTAAAAATAAAGTTCTTGAAGTGAAGAATTTCAGGATTGATTGCTCTGCGTGCAATCATCCTT
>JABDQS010000307.1 GCA_013042125.1 Eudoraea sp. | reverse complement strand
TCCTACCCTACTCCAGAACCCAATACATTCTCCTTTAATTCACCAAAAGGCATGTGTGACACTTGCAACGGACTGGGGCACATCTACGAGGTGAATGAAGAAAAGATATTCCCTAATAAAAAATTGTCGATTGCTGCGGGAGGAATCGCCCCTTTGGGTGAATACAAAAAATCCTGGGCGTTCAGACAGTTAGAAACTATAGCTAAACGCTATAATTTTGAACTGTCGGATCCTATGGAACAGATCTCTCAAGATGCCATGAATCTTATTCTATATGGAGGTGAAGACAGTTTTGTATTAGATTCAAAAACGCTAGGGGTAAAAAGAGACTACAAAATAGATTATGAAGGCATAGCTAATTTTATCAAAAATCAATTTAAAGGCGCAGATTCTACCTCAATTAAGCGTTGGGCCAAAGAATATATGGATAAGATCCAATGTCCGGAATGTGAAGGCTCCAGACTTAAGAAGGCATCATTGAATTTCAGAATTGGAAATAAAAATATCGCAGAATTGGCTGCCATGGATATTGTGGAACTGGCAGCATTTTTCAATAAACTAGATGAAACTCTGGAAGGCAATCAAAAAATAATCGCAGCCGAAATTATCAAGGAAATAAATAGCAGGCTCCAGTTTCTGTTAGATGTAGGCTTAGATTATCTTTCTTTGAACAGAAGTTCTAAATCCTTATCCGGAGGGGAAGCACAGCGTATAAGGCTAGCTACACAGATCGGATCTCAATTGGTAGGAGTGCTGTATATTCTGGATGAACCCAGTATAGGACTTCACCAACGGGATAATGATCGCCTGATAAAGTCATTGGAAGCATTAAGAGATCTGGGGAATTCGATAATTGTCGTAGAACATGACAAGGAGATGATAGAAAGCGCGGATCATGTCATAGATATAGGTCCATTTGCGGGGAAGCATGGCGGTGAGATCATCTCGGAAGGGACACCGGCAGAATTGAAACTACACCATACCTTAACTGCAGATTACATGACCGGGGTAAAAGAAATTCTCACTCCCAAAAAAAGGCGTAAAGGCAATGGCAAACAAATTTTGCTGGAGGGGTGCACAGGTAATAATCTAAAGAATATTACGGCTCATTTTCCTTTGGGTAAAATGATCGGTGTAACCGGCGTTTCCGGAAGTGGTAAATCAACTTTGGTAAATGAAACTCTCTACCCTATTATGAATGCACATTACTTCAATGGGGTAAAAAAACCGATGCCCTATAAAAATATAACAGGATTAGAGCATGCAGACAAGGTAATTGACATTAACCAATCACCAATTGGCAGAACCCCGCGATCTAATCCGGCGACCTATACCGGAGTTTTCAGTGAGATCAGGACCTTGTTTACAAAAACACCCGAGGCAGCAATCAGGGGTTATAAACCGGGCAGGTTTAGTTTCAATGTGAAAGGAGGCAGATGCGAGACCTGCAAGGGAGGCGGACTACGAGTGATTGAAATGAATTTTCTTCCCGATGTTTATGTAGAATGTGAAACTTGTAATGGAAAACGATTTAATCGGGAAACTCTTGAAATCAGGTACAAAGGAAAATCGATCTCAGATGTATTGGAAATGACGATCGATGAAGCGGTAGAATTTTTTGAGAATATCCCAAAGATATACAGGAAATTGAAAACCATACAAGATGTGGGGCTGGGCTATATTTCTCTGGGACAACAGTCCACCACATTATCTGGTGGTGAAGCACAACGAGTGAAACTGGCCACCGAATTATCTAAACGAGATACGGGGAATACTTTTTATATCCTGGATGAACCCACTACCGGACTACATTTTGAAGATATACGTGTGTTGATGGAAGTATTAAATAGATTAGTGGATAAAGGGAATACCATATTGATCATAGAACACAATATGGATGTAATAAAAATGGCAGATCATATTATTGATATTGGTTATGAAGGAGGTAAAGGTGGTGGGATGATAGTTGCAGAAGGCTCTCCGGAAGAGGTAGCTTTAAACGAAAAGAGCTATACGGCACATTTCCTGAAAAAAGAATTAAACCTCGCCATGAGCCTTTGATAATTGTTTTACCGACCTTTATAATGAGTCGGTAAATTATTCGTTTTACAGTATAACAAGATGAGAAAAGAAAAACATCACAAAGGTTGGAATGAAATAAAGACCAATGACTCATGGGCAATTTTTAAGATCATGGGCGAATTTGTCATGGGTTTTGAGAAGATGAGCGTCATTGGCCCCTGTGTTACCATCTTTGGTTCGGCGAGAACCAAACCAGACGACCATCATTATGAATTGGCCGTTTCAATAGCTAAATGTGTTTCGGAAGCAGGATATGGGATCATCACAGGTGGTGGTCCGGGAATTATGGAGGCTGGGAATAGAGGTGCACATTTAGCCGGAGGCACTTCTGTTGGCCTCAATATTGACCTACCCTTTGAGCAGCATGACAATCCTTATATAGATAGAGATAAGAGCCTGGATTTTGATTACTTTTTTGTCCGGAAGGTTATGTTCGTCAAATACTCTCAGGGATTTGTAGTAATGCCTGGTGGATTTGGCACCTTAGACGAATTATTTGAGGCCATTACTCTTATTCAAACAAATAAAATAGGAAAATTCCCCATAATCCTTGTGGGCACTAAGTTCTGGAGTGGTCTGTTAGAATGGATACGAAATACAATGTTGGCTGCAGGAAATATTAGCCCTGAAGATCTTGATCTAATTAAAACAGTGGATACTGCCGAAGAAGTAGTAGATATCATTGACGCTTTCTACAAAGGACATACACTGAGCCCAAACTTTTAAGATCAATATGTTGCGAAGAAATGATGCTGTCCTATTGAGATTTTTTGTCCTTTTATTTTTATTAGGGTTTTTTCAGGGAATTGCACAACATACAAATACACTTAAAGCTACTTTAGAGGCTGATACTAAGGATATTAACATCCAACAAGAATTCACTTACCAAAATAGTTCTCAGGATACCCTTAATGAACTCTATTTCAATGATTGGGCCCATGCATATTCTGATAAAAAAACAGCCTTAGCGAAACGTTTTGCTGAAGATTTTAAAAGGAGTCTGCATCTTGCAAAACCGGAGGAGCGTGGATCTACCCAGATATTTGGAATAGCCGATTTTGAGTTCAGGGCCCTTTCGTGGAAACGCACAAAAGAAAAGGACCTTATCAGGATTGAATTAAATAGTCCGCTACCGCCTGGAGAATCGTTAAAAATGTACTTTACCTACACAGTTAATTTACCTCCGAACAGATATACCCCCTACGGTTATGATTACCAGGGCGACTATTACCTGAAAGACTGGTATTTGAGTCCGGCCGTATACGATGGTTCCTGGCAATTGTATTCCAATAAGAATTTGGAAGACCTCTTTACCGGAAATACGAATACCAATATTAATTTTACCTTTCCTGACTCCCTCTTTTTGGGAACCAATTTCAATGAAGTAAATATCACCAAATACCCCACCAAACAAATCGCCAGTCTTAGAGGGGAAGACCGAAAGAGTTGTGACATAATCCTCAATACCAGGAATAGATTTGTAAAGCATGTTACTCCATATCTTATTGTAGTTACAGATATACAATCGGGTAAATACGATGAGATCTCTCAAGGAATTTCCATCAACAGAATTACGCGATTCATTCATGAGAATTTAGGTGATTTTCCTTATGAACAATTGCTGGTAAGTGAGATCGATTTTAATAAGAACCCATTATATGGATTAAATCAATTACCTTCTTTTATAAGACCTTATCAGGAACAATTTCAGTTCGAAATGAAGTTCCTTAAAACAGCCTTGATAAGTTATCTGAGGGAAACACTTTTTTTAAATCCCCGTAAAGAACAGTGGGTCTCCGATGCCATTGTGAATTACCTTATGATAAACTTTGTGGATACCTATTACCCCGATCAAAAATTGATGGGTAAACTCTCCTCTATCTGGCTGGTTCGGAATTTTCATCTGGCTCAGATGTCTTTTAATGATCAGTATCCTTTTCTTTATATGCTTACTGCCAGGAAGAATCTGGACCAACGATTAACTACTCCAAATGACTCGCTCATTAAATTCAATCAAAAGATCGCTAATAATTACAAGGCCGGTTTAGGTCTTTCTTACCTTGCTGCCTATTCGAGTCCTGAGAAAATAAACAAAAGCATTAAGGAATTTTACAACAACTATAAACTTAAACCTGTTACCCCTAAAGACTTTGAAAATACTTTGGAATCTAATGTTTCACAGGATGTAAGCTGGTTCTTTGACACCTATGTGAGTACTGATAAGCGTATTGATTTTAAGATCAAAAAAGTGGTTAAAAAAGAAGATAGTCTTCAGGTCATCCTCAAGAACAAGACAGGGACCAATGTTCCTATTTCACTCTTTGGCCTGCGTCAGGATTCTGTGACCGCCAGATACTGGTTTTCGGATATCACGCTCTTAGATACGGTCAATATTCCAAATAATAAGGAGGAGCGTCTTGTATTAAATTACGATCAAAAAATTCCCGAATTCAATCAACGCGATAACTGGAAATCCTTAAGTGGATTTCTATCCAGTAACAAGAAATTAAAATTTCAATTCCTCAAAGATTCTGAGAACCCATATTACACTCAGATATTCTATATGCCTGTTGCGGGTTTTAATGTATACGACGGCATCTCACCCGGTCTCAGACTTACCAATAAAACGCTTTTAGAACGTCCTTTTATTTTTGCAATTGCACCTTCTTTTGCCTTAAAAGAAAGATCGATGGTAGGATCTGCCGGTTTTAATTATCGTAAGTATCTAAGTAAAAGTGGACTCTACGTCATGAATGTTAGTTTGAATGCTTCGAGCTTCCATTTTCAGACCAATTCCCGCTATAGTACAATTACTCCTGCCATCGGTTTTGGGTGGCGACCGGATGATCTGATTTCCAATGAGCGCAAATCACTTGTATTCAGACATGTAAATGTGCTCCGTGATATAGATCCCTCCTTAGATATTGAGACGGATCCGGATTACAGCGTATTCAATGTCAGGTACAACCATTATAACAACGGTATCATAAACTATTTCTCATGGTTCGCAGATGCTCAGTATTCTGCGAATTTTACCAAACTCGCCCTGAATCTGGAGTATCGTAAGCTCTTTGATAACAACCGACAATTGAATCTTCGCTTTTTCGCCGGTAAGTTTATACGAAATGAAACAAATTCTGATTTCTTTAGTTTCGCTTTGGACAGACCTACTGATTATTTGTTCGACTACAATTATCTTGGACGGTCAGAAGAATCGGGGATCACCAGTCAGCAGATCATTATTGCCGAAGGGGGATTTAAGTCACAATTAGAAAATCCATTTGCCAACGATTGGATCGCTACAACAAATGCAAGTATTAATATTTGGCGTTGGGTAGAACTTTATGGGGACCTGGGTTATGTAAAAAACAAAGGGTTCGATCCTCGCTTTGTTTACGACTCTGGTGTAAGGCTTAACCTTGTAACGGATTATTTTGAATTGTACTTCCCTCTTTATTCCAATAACGGTTGGGAAATTGCTCAGCCCGGCTATGACGAAAAAATTAGATTTGTAGTTACCCTCAGCCCTAAAACACTTATTGGTCTCTTTACCAGAAAATGGTTCTAAAAGTTAGATAATTCCTAATTTTTCTCCTGTTTATTTAACTTATTTTTCATTATTTAAAATATAATAACAAATAATTGACAAATTGTTAATGATTATCATTGTCTACTCATTGTAAAAATCCTCAGATTTTGATATTTTCGTACAAACTTTTAGTGCATGGACCCTAATCTACAGACCAGTGAAGATATATCCTTCGATGAATTTCGGAAGCAGATCCTTCATGACTATGAAATAGCGGTCATGAGCAGAGAATGCAGTTTACTGGGCAGGAGAGAAGTGCTTACAGGAAAGGCCAAGTTTGGTATTTTTGGAGATGGAAAGGAAGTCCCGCAATTAGCAATGGCGAGGTCCTTTAAGGATGGTGATTTTAGAAGTGGCTACTACAGAGATCAGACCTTTATGATGGCGCTTGGGCATCTAACACCAAAAGCTTTTTTCCATGGACTTTATGCCACCACAGATCTTGGGAAAGAACCTATGAGTGCCGGTAGACAAATGGGGGGTCATTTTGGAACCTTCAGTCTCCACGAAGATGGTACCTGGAAAAATCTTACAGAACAGAAGAACAGTAGTGCAGATATCTCTCCAACGGCAGGGCAAATGCCCCGCTTATTGGGTCTGGCGCAAGCATCAAAGATATATCGCAATGTAGAAGGGATCGATTCAGCAAACTTTTCAGAAAATGGCAACGAGGTTGCCTGGGGTACTATAGGAAATGCCAGTACGAGTGAAGGCCACTTTTTTGAGACAATTAATGCCGCCGGAGTATTACAAGTTCCTATGGTCATCAGCGTTTGGGATGATGCATTTGGAATTTCGGTGCCTTCTAAATACCATACCACCAAAGAAAATATCTCTGAGATCTTAAAAGGATTTCAGCGTAACGAAGAGGAAAAGGGGTATGAGATATTAAGAGTGAAAGGCTGGGATTATACCGCCTTGATCCACGCGTATGAAAATGCCTCAGATATAGCAAGGGAGGAACATGTCCCGGTCTTGATCCATGTAACTGAACTTACCCAACCTCAGGGACACAGTACTTCGGGATCACACGAGCGCTACAAAAGTGAAGATCGGCTAGAATGGGAAAAGAAACACGACTGCAATAAACGGTTCAGAAATTGGATCCTTTCTAACAAAATAGCGTCAGAAGAAGAGCTGACGGCTCTTGAGAAAAGGATGAAGATCGAGATAAGAATGGCCCGAAAAGACGCCTGGTACGAATTTTTAGAACCACACAGGGAAGCCAAGAAGGAAATAGTGCAATTACTCGAGGATGCAGCGCAAAGTAGTCCAAATAAGGCCTTTATTACTAAAATCAAGAATGATCTGATCGCCATAGAAGAGCCCTTAAAAAAAGATCTGGCCTCAAAGGCAAGAAAAGCCATGAGATATATGTTAGGGGAACAATCACAGGAGAAGCAGGCCTTATCTCAATGGATAGATGACTTTATAGTGAAAATGCAACCTCGTTTCAGTTCGCATCTCTATAGCGAACTTCCTTCTAAAGCAACCAATGTAGCGGAAATTAAGCCGCAATATGAGGACCAGCCGGAAATGGTTGATGGTCGGATTATTCTTCGGGATAATTTTGATCAAATATTAAGTAAATATCCCGAGGTCCTGATCTTTGGGGAAGATAGTGGTGCCATTGGAGACGTCAACCAGGGATTAGAGGGCTTGCAAAAAAAATATGGTGAGCTTCGCGTCTCAGACACAAGCATACGCGAAACGACCATCATTGGTCAGGGTATCGGCATGGCACTAAGAGGTCTTAGACCCATCGCCGAAATTCAATATTTGGATTATGTTATGTATTGCCTGCAAACACTTAGTGATGATCTCGCTACCTTGTTATACAGAACGGTTGGCAAACAAAAGGCTCCGTTGATCGTAAGAACTCGCGGACATCGTTTGGAAGGTATCTGGCATTCAGGTTCCCAAATGGGAGGAATAATTCATTTACTTCGAGGTATGTATGTTCTGGTTCCCAGGAATATGACACAGGCCGCCGGTTTCTACAATACATTATTAAAGAGTGATGAACCTGCGCTTGTCATTGAGAGTTTAAATGGGTACCGGCTTAAAGAAGCTAAACCAGCAAATCTCGGGAAACTTTGTACTCCTATTGGTGTTGTTGAAACCGTTAAGGAGGGTACGGATATAACTGTCGTATCCTACGGTTCTACTTTGAGAATTGTTTTGGAGGTGGCACAAGAATTAAAGGAAGTTGGTATCAATATTGAAGTCATTGACGCACAGTCACTGCTTCCTTTCGACCTTGAACATGACGTTTTGAAAAGCGTTATCAAAACAAACCGTTTACTTATTGTTGATGAAGACGTTCCGGGAGGTTGCGCAGGCTATCTAATGCAAGAGATCATAGAAAAACAAGGTGCTTATCAATATCTGGACAGTGCCCCACAAACCCTTAGTGCAAAAGCGCACAGACCAGCATATGCTACAGATGGGGATTATTTTTCAAAACCTAATGCTGAAGATATCTTTGAAAAGATCTATCAGATAATGCATGAAGTTAATCCCTTGGACTATCCCAAATTAAGATAGATAAAAGGAGGTCTATTTTCTTATTTCGCGATAGATCCTGGCTAACACAAGTCTTGCAACTTCTCGTTAGGTAATTATCACTTTCCTTTTATGTCTATTTGAAAAGTTCTATGTTTATTGGACTAAATAGATGGCCTGTATGAAGATCGAAACAATCCTGGAGCAAGAATACGGTCTTACTCTCTCATCCATTACTTCCCTGGAGGGCTATGACAGCACTAATTATAAAGTACTCTCTAAGGAAGGAACTTTTGTTTTAAAACAATACTGCAGCCACCCCAAAACAAAAAAAGAAATTCTCGCTGAAGATCTTATTTTATCACACTTACTAAAATTAGAAGTTTACCAATTCCCACAAAGGATTCCTACAAAAGAGGGAAATCCATTTGTTGAAAGCAGTGATCACCTTTACCGCTTATTGACCTTTATAGAAGGAGAATTTTTAGGAGAAGTTTCACAATCCCCTACCCTATTGTCCTCCCTGGGTATGTTCCTTGGGCATTTGGATCAAAGGCTGCTTCAGGTAGATGTTGAAATATTTAAAGCTAAAGAGATTGTTTGGGACTTAAAGCACTTTAAAAAGAATTATCACTATCGCACCTTTATCCCGAATACAAAAGATCGAAATCTTGTGGAGTACTTCTTTTTGCAGTTCGAAGAACATATTGGGCCGGTTGCCTATGACCTTAGACAAGGTCTTATTCATAATGATGCCAATGATTGGAATATCTTAACAGATGGTGAAAAAGTATCAGGAATTATAGACTTCGGTGATATGTGTTATTCCTGGTTGGTCAATGAGGTAGCTATTGCTATGACCTACGTGATGATGAATAAGGAAGAACCACTGCAAGATGCAGTAGAGGTATTAAAAGGGTACCACAAAGAACTTGAGTTAACTGCCCTTGAATGCGATTGTCTCTATTATTTAATTGCTGCCAGGCTGTGCATTAGCGTATGCAATTCAGCCTGCACAAAGGAACAGAAACCAGATTCACCATATATTACTATTAGTGAAAAAGGAGCTTGGGCCCTGTTGCATAAATTGATCTCAATAAATCCTATTGAGGCTAAAAACGAATTTCGTGCAGCATGTTCATTACCCAATTATTTTCCGACCAAAACAACCATACTCCTTGGGAATCGAAAAAAGCATTTTGGAATAAACCTCTCTTTGAGCTACACGAATCCCATCCATATGCAAGGAGCAGCCTTTCAATATATGTATGATTCCAAGGGGAATACTTTTTTAGATGCCTATAATAACATTATGATAGCCGGGCATTGTCATCCCCATGTGGTAAAGGCCGGTCAGCGTGCTATGGCACAATTGAACACAAACACAAGGTACTTATATGATGCACTAGAAAAATATAGCACAGCTCTTTTAGAAAAATTCCCCCCTGCGCTTAACAAAGTGTTTTTTGTAAACTCGGGAAGTGAGGCCAGTGATCTCGCCATAAGGATGGCCAAATATCATACCCGGCATAAAAATGTTATGGTAATGGAGCACGGCTATCACGGACACACCAATACAGGCATCAACATTAGTGCTTATAAATATCAGGCCACTAAAGGTATAGGGCAACAAACAGAAACAATAGAAACTCCTCTGCCAAAGGTCTTCGGTTCTAAATGGACCGATGACGGCAGTGCAGGAGCTGAGTTCTCAAAAAGAACAATAGAGCAGATAGCAGAAAATAAAGGGAATATTGCTGCTTTTATAGCAGAACCCATTGTGGGGTGTGGAGGACAAGTTCCATTGGCCAAAGGATATCTGCAGGCTGTTTACCCTAAGATTCGGGAACAGGGTGGACTTTGTATCAGTGATGAAGTACAGGTTGGTTTTGGACGTTTAGGCGATGTTTTTTGGGGATACGAGCTTCACGGTGTTATTCCGGATATTGTAATTATCGGTAAACCTATGGGTAATGGTCATCCCATTGGCGCTGTTATTACTACAGAAGAAGTGATGGGATCTTTTGAAAAAGGTCCCGAATTCTTTAGTTCTTTTGGAGGAAATCCGGTGTCTTGTGCCATTGGCCTGTCAGTTTTAGAAGTGATTGAAGAAGAAGGCTTAATGGAACACGCAAAAATAACCGGTGACTATCTTAAGGACGAATTATGGGGTCTTCAGAAATCACATTCGGTGATTGGAGACGTAAGAGGCTATGGATTGTTCCTGGGGTTGGAATTAAATGGATCAAAAGGTGAGCCTCTGACAGAATTGGCTTTTGTTCTCAAAAATAAATTGCGTGAAAATCATATTTTAGTGAGTACTGATGGACCCAATGAAAATGTGATCAAAATAAAACCTCCTCTCTCGTTTAATAGGG
>JABDQS010000058.1 GCA_013042125.1 Eudoraea sp. | reverse complement strand
GTATAATAAAATCGCAAGAAGCGCTCTGCTGATAATTTCTTACTTTTAACACCTGTAACCCATTTAGAGGTAAATATATGTCTCAAACCCCCAAAAACATTGCCATTGTAGGATCGGGCCTTGTTGGTTCATTACTTGCGATCTACCTTCAGCGTTTTGGACATCGTATTAGCGTTTTTGACAGGCGCCCTGATATTCGTACCATAGATTTTTCAGGCAGGTCCATAAATCTTGCTATGAGCGACCGTGGCTGGAAGGCGTTGCGTGAAGTGGGAATAGAAGATAAGATCAAAAAGATCGCCATTCCTTTGGACAAACGCGCAATGCATGTACTTGATCAACCAGAATATTTTCAGAAGTATGGGAAAGAAGGAGAGGCTATCTGGTCTATCTCAAGAGGTGTGCTTAACCGAAAAATGATAGATCTTGCTGAAGAGGCCGGGGTGACATTTAAATTCAATGAGAAAGTGTGGGACGTAGATCTTCCAACAGCTTCTTTGTATACAGGCGATTCGGAAAAAAGCGAATGGAAAGCCTATCATTATGACATTGTATTTGGCTGTGATGGCGCATTTTCCAGAGTTCGCCATAAGATGCAACGACGAAGTCGGTTTAACTACTCTCAGGAGTTTTTGGAGGTGGGTTATAAAGAACTCACAATTCCTGCCAATCCTGATGGAACTCATAAACTAGATAAACACTCTTTTCATATCTGGCCCAGAGGTAAGTTTATGTTTATCGCGATGCCTAATCTGGACGGAAGTTTTACATGTACCCTATTCCTGCCTTTTGAAGGGGAAGTATCTTTTGAAAAGATCACCAACAAAAAAGAGGCTAAAACTTTTTTTTCTACCTATTTTCCAAATGTAATGCAGGATATTGAAAATCTGACCGAAGATTTTTTCAAGAATCCTACAAGTGCCCTGGTTACTATGAAATGTTATCCCTGGACCTATTGGGACAAGGTTGCCTTGGTAGGCGATTCTGCTCATGCCATTGTCCCCTTTTATGGGCAGGGGATGAATGCAGGGTTCGAGGATATTAATTGCCTTTCTCGACTCATGACCCAATTCGGGGATGATTGGGAAAAGATCTTTCAGACGTTCCAGATCGAACGAAAACCCAATGCAGATGCCATTGCGGAATTAAGCTATCGCAATTTTATGGAAATGAGTAGCAAAACGGCCAATCCTTCTTTCTTATTGCAAAAGAGAATTGAAAAGTGGTTTGCGGAAAAACATCCTTCGCTTTGGGAGCCGACCTATTCCAGGGTCACATTTTCGCATAGGGCCTACGCAGAAGCACTGGCCATCGGTGATTATCAGGAAAGCATCATGAAAGAGATCATGAAGCTTCCTGAAATTGAAGATCATTGGAATAGTAAACAGGTGGAGGAACGCATAATACAACTACTTCAAAACGCACCAACTCCAAAGGTTTAAGGAGTATTTTTTATTTCACTTTGTCTCATTGGCATGCTGTCAATGATTTCAAAGATGAGCATGGGATCTATTGTAAATCCTTCCTTGAATTTCACACCCCCATCTTTTCCTATCAGTATTAGTCCCTGAAAGTTTTTGTATGGAATATTTTGCACATTAGAGGATAGCTTTTTCATGGTTTTATCGCGCATGGTCTTCCCGTCATAAACGAATATGATCAGGTCTCTTTCGGTCATTTCCTGCTCATAAACAGAAAAGAGTTCTATTTGATCTTTTCCTTTGGTAAGATCACCTTCCGGTTCCATGATCAGCAGAATTCGATTTTTCCATCTGAAATCCTTTAGATCCTGTGCCTGCAGCATTGAGTTCATCAAGAGGAATACAATTATTAAAAGAAGTCTTTGGCGCATAGCGATACGAAATCTTTACAGCTGTAAAGGTATTAAAAAAGCCACCTTAATAAGATGGCTTTGAATATTATGTAAAGAATAGTGTTAGATCTTATCGAACATTTTGTGCATTTTCTGCTGCTCTTCTTCTGCTAGTGCAGGATCTACCAATATTCTACCACTATGCTCATCCGTGATGATCTTTTTCCTTGAAGCGATCTCTACCTGCACCTGAGGCGGGATGGTAAAGAAAGAACCACCGGAGGCTCCTCTTTCAATAGCAACGACTGCAAGGCCGTTTTTCACATTCGTACGAATTCTTTTATACGCTTTAACCAAACGTTCTTCTATTTGCTTCTCGTAAATATCAGACTGTTTTAAAAGAGCTTTTTCTTCTTTTTCGGTTTCGGCAAGAATTGCATTTAGTTCACTCTTCTTATGCTTTAAATGAGTTTCTCTTTCAGACAACCTTTCTTTAGTTTCTGCGATCACCTCTTTTTTCTGCTCAATCTGAACTTTGAATTCTTTTATATTTTTTTCAGCGAGTTGAATTTCCAATTCCTGGAATTCCACTTCTTTGGCCAAGGAGTTGAATTCGCGACTGTTTCGAACGTTTTTTTGTTGCTCAGCATACTTTTTGATAAGCGCTTTTGCCTCGTCTATAAGATTCTTCTTGGCGGTGATCTCGTAGTTGATGGTCTCCAAATCGGTTTTTAACTTATCCATCCTGGTTTTGAGTCCTAACACATCATCTTCAAGATCTTCTACCTCTAAAGGCAATTCTCCTCTAACATTACGGATCTCATCTACCCTAGAATCAATAAGTTGGAGATCGTACAGGGCTCTTAGTTTGTCCTCAACTGTAGCTTCTTTCTTTGCTGCCATATATTAAAAATACTTAATGGGATTTGTTTTGCTTTCTGATAAAGCGACTGCAAAATTAGGGATTTTTTTTGTAAGATAATCTACCAATAGGTTTTTTGTGTATTGTTCTGATTCATAATGTCCTATATCAGCAATGATCATCTTATTTTCGGCCTCAAAGAACTGATGGTATTTTATATCTGCAGTTATAAAAACATGGGCTCCCTGAGCCCTTGCCGCGGATATCGCAAAGGCACCACTACCTCCCAGTACAGCTACCTTTTGAATTGTTTTATTGAGCATACCGGAATGCCGGATAAAGGGTACTTTCATACATTTTTTCAGATGTTCAAAGAATGCACGCTCTTCCATGGGAGCTGATAAGTTTCCTATCATCCCCATCCCCAGATGTTGATGCTCATTTTCAAGCCCTGTTACTTCGTAGGCTACCTCTTCATATGGATGACTCTTGAACAAGGCCTTTATAAGCTTGCTCTTAACAGTTCTTGGAAAGGTCATATGCAGCTGTATTTCCTCTTCAAAATTCGTCTCACCTCGTTTCCCCAGCGTTGGTTTAGCTCCAATTTCCGGTCTGAAACTGCCAGTACCTTCCAGAATAAAGCTGCAATGACTATAATTTCCGATACTTCCGCCCCCGGCTGCAAAGAGCGCAGCTTTTACCTGCTCCAGAGCCGCTTTTGGAACATAGGTTGTCAATTTTAATAAACTATCTGTTTTAGGCAGTAAGATGCGTGGTTCTAAAATACCCAGTACCTCGCAAATTCTTCCATTAACGCCTTGGGCAACATTGTCCAGAGCTGTGTGCATGCTATAAATGTTTATCCCATTTTGGATCGCTTTTATAACAACGCGCTCTACATAGTTCTTGCCAGTGATCTTCTTTAGGCCTTTAAAAAGTATAGGATGAAAACTAACGATGAGGTTGTATTTCTTAGCTAAAGCTTCTTCAACCACATTTTCCAAAGTATCAAGAGTCACCAGGATACCGGTTACCTGAGCCTCGGGATCACCCACCAGCAACCCTACATTGTCAAAATCCTCAGCATTAGCCAAAGGAGCCAGTTCTTCGAGTATATCTGCAACTTCTTGTACAATCATTCTAAAAATACCAAGGTTCAAAGATAAAATATTATATTTTCGTTCCGATGCAACTCCTTAGAAAAATAGCATTTCCTTTTTCCCTGCTCTATGCCGTGGTCGTTTACCTGAGGAATGTTATGTATGACCAGGGGATATTTTCATCCAAAACGTTCAAAACCCCCACCATCTGTGTTGGGAATCTTAGTACGGGGGGGACCGGAAAAACCCCTATGATAGAGTGGTTATTAAAGCATATTTCATCGTCCGGGAAGCTTGCAGTATTGAGTAGGGGATACAGACGGAAATCGAGTGGATTTTTACATGTTAAACCAGAGCTTAGCCCGGAAGAGGTAGGCGATGAACCCTTACAGATCTCTAAAAAGTTTCCTCAATATATTGTGGCGGTCGATAGCGATAGACAGCGGGGCATTCAGCAACTTGAAGAAAAATTTTCACCTGGTCTTATCCTGTTGGATGACGCCTTTCAGCATAGAAAGGTAACCGCAAGTATGTATATTTTACTTACTGCTTTTAACGATTTGTACATAGATGATTGGTATTTGCCAACAGGAAATTTAAGGGATCATAAGAAAGAAGCACATAGGGCAGATTTTATCATTATTACAAAATGTCCGCTTAATTTGAGCACTGAGTCACAAGAAGCGATCAGGGGCCGTTTAAAGCCATTAGAAAGGCAACAACTACTGTTCTGCGGATTTGAATATGGAAAGGAGGTACATGGACCTAGAGGATCAAAAAACCTAAGGGATCTTGGAGATGAGATCTTATTGGTAACGGGCATTGCAAATCCGGATCCACTTATAGATTTTATGGAGGTCCGGGGAATTAACTTTACGCATCGCAGATTTCCCGACCATCATTTTTTTTCAGAGGGGGAATTAAAGGAGCTGCGATCATTTCCTGTGATCCTCACTACGGAAAAAGATTTTACAAGAATGAACGGGCATGTACCTAATGCTTACTATCTGTCTGTAAAGCATGTTTTCTTAGGCAATGGAAAAGAATTGCTTAGCAGGGCAATTGAAAATCTATGAAGCCGACTTTTTCTGCTTATTTTCCAGGAAATTCTCGCCAATCTTTTGATAGAACACCTCCGGTTTAAAGGGCTTGGTCACCACATCATTACAGCCTGCCGCATAGAAAGCTTCCAAACTGTCATCTAAGGAAATGGCGGTCAATGCTATAATAGGAGTTTGTCTGTCAAACTTTCGGATCTCAATGGTAGCTTCCACCCCGCTTATACCGGGCATATGAATATCCATTAAAATTCCGTCGTACTGATTTCTATTGGCATGATCTATTGCTTCCAAACCGTTCTCGGCAATATCACAACCTATACCTCGTTTGAGCAGCATTTTCTTGGTGATCACCTGGTTTATTTTATTGTCTTCCACTACCAATACATGCATGCCATTCAGATCGTATTCCTTCTGTTCCAATTCAAATGGGACATCATCTACAATAC
>JABDQS010000292.1 GCA_013042125.1 Eudoraea sp. | reverse complement strand
CCCTATGATAAGACCCATGATATTTCCCTGTATGGCAGTTACGACCTGAATAAAAAGTGGAGGTTCAATACCAACTTTGTCTATCAAACAGGTCAACCTACAAATTATCCGGTGGGGCAGTTTCAGTTTCAGGAGCTTACAGTTCCATTCTATGGCTTGCGAAATAAGGAGCGTCTTCCGGACTATCACCGATTAGATCTTTCGGCAACCTTAACGCCCACTAAAAATCTTAAAAGAAAATTTCAGACAGAATGGGTATTTAGTATTTACAACGTCTACAGCCGCATGAATGCTGCCTCCATTAACTTTCGACGCAACCAGGATACGGGTATCAATGAAGCTATCCGAACCTCTATTTTTGGCATTGTACCTGCCGTAACGTATAACTTTAAATTTTGAGCTTGCTTATGAAACGTTTCACATTTTTATTCCTGACCTTAAGTGCTCTTTGCATAGGATGTGAAGATGTTATTGATGTGGAGATCAACGAGCAGGAGACGCGCCTTGTGGTAGATGGACTAATCCGTGTAGACCTAATTCAACAGTATATTCCTATAGAGATCAAATTGTCCTTGTCTAGTAACTTTTTCGAGGAAAACATACCCACTTCCGCAGAAAGCGTAACTATTATTTATGAAGAGATAGAGGACGATGTTGTGGTGAATACCCGCTCTTCAACTCTGGCAGAAACTACCCCCGGATCAGGGATCTATATTCCGGATCCCAACTTCTCCTCAGATCAACGAATACAAACTTCTGTCTTGCAAAGAAATTTCATTTTCACACTCTATATCAGACATGAGGGAAGGCTTTACATTGCGCAGACCAAATTTGTTTCTGTTGTACCTATTGATTCAATAGAGCAAGGAAACAGTACTTTATTTGGCGACAATGAAACTGAGGTTATCGTAAAATTTACGGATGAGCCTGTGGTAGATAATTACTACCTATTCGATTTCGACTTCGGCGAATATCTGGTCACTGAAGATGAGTTTTATCAGGGTCAGGAATTCGATTTTTCATTTTTCTATGAACAATCCTTTGAATCCGGAACGGTCCTGGAAATTAGCATTCTTGGGGTGGATCAGACCTTATATGATTATATGAACCAATTGATAGTGCAGAGCGGGGATTCTCAGGGTCCTTTTCAAACGCCCGTATCTACAGTGAGAGGCAATGTTTTTGATGTTACCGATCTGGACAATATTGATGTGCTGGATAACGTAGATCAACCCGAGGTATTCCCTCTGGGCTACTTTGCCATCGTACAGGAAGAAAAAGGACAGGTTACCATAGAATAGGCGACACCCGCAACAATAAGGGACACACTTTTCAGAGAACTGCAAAAGCAATGGCAACTTTAAAACATCCACTTATAAATTCCCTTCATTAGTATGCTCATCTTGTTAATTCGTATTTTTGGGAACCAAGAAGAATATTGATTTGCGAACCAATAAAGAATTACTGCTTAAGGGGGTAAAATTTCTGGCATATACCACGGCCCTGCTATTTACAGCTCCCGTTGTACTCTATCAGGCATTTAAAAACCAGGATCATCCCTGGTACATCCCGGTATTGGTTCTCGGAGCTATTCTGGCGATCTCCGCCATAGTTATGGGCTTTTACAGTATAAAAACCATAATTGATGCCTTGTTTGGCAAGAAATCCAAAGTAAAGAATTAAGTGGGGAGCTACTATTGTCCGCTTACATCCAACGCACTATCTTTGCCAATCTAGAGTGAAAAGTCACTACCTATGATCAAAATTACACTTCCGGATGGTTCCGTTAAGACCTTTAATGAGGGCAGCACTCCCATGGATGTTGCCAAGGACATAAGTGAGGGCCTCGCGAGAAATGTTATTTCCGCGAAATTTAATGATTCAATTGTTGAAACTGTTACACCCTTGCATCAAGACGGGAGCCTTACCTTGTATACCTGGAATGACGACCTTGGCAAAAAAGCCTTTTGGCACTCCTCCTCGCACATTCTTGCGCAGGCAATAGAAGAATTATATCCCGGAATAAAGCTTACCATTGGGCCCGCCATTGAGAACGGATTTTATTATGATATCGACTTTGGGGAACACAGTTTTTCCGAAAAGGACTTTCCAACTATTGAAAAACGCGCCATAGAGATAGCCAGAGGCAAGCATCCCTATAAGATGCGGGATGTATCTAAAAAGTCGGCTCTTGATTTTTATAAAAAACAGGATAATCAGTACAAGGTTGAGCTGATCTCAGATCTGGAAGATGGAACTATAACTTTTTGCGATCACGATAGTTTTACGGATCTCTGCCGAGGTGGCCATATTCCAAATACCGGTTTTATCAAGGCCTTTAAACTTCTAAGCGTAGCCGGTGCTTATTGGAGAGGTGATGAAAATAACACCCAACTAACGCGGGTGTATGGCATCTCATTTCCTAAACAGAAAGAACTCACCGAATATTTAGAACTCCTCGAGGAGGCCAAGAAGAGAGATCATAGAAAACTGGGACGAGAACTAGAACTATTTACCTTTTCACAAAAAGTAGGTCTTGGCCTTCCGTTATGGCTACCCAAAGGGGCTGCTCTAAGAGAACGCCTTGAGCAATTCTTGAAAAAAGCACAGAAGAAAGCAGGATATGAAATGGTCATATCTCCTCATATTGGTCAAAAGGAATTATATGTCACCTCAGGGCATTATGAGAAATACGGAGAAGACAGTTTTCAACCAATTCATACTCCAAAACAAGACGAGGAATTCCTGTTAAAACCCATGAATTGTCCTCATCACTGTGAGATCTATAATGCTAAGCCATTTAGTTACAGAGAATTACCTAAAAGGTACGCAGAATTTGGTACGGTCTATCGTTACGAACAAAGTGGAGAACTCCACGGGCTCACAAGAGTAAGGGGTTTTACTCAGGATGATGCCCATATATTCTGTACCCAGGACCAATTAGACCAGGAATTCAAAAATGTAATAGACCTTTCTTTGTACGTCTTGGGATCGTTAGGCTTGGATCAATTTACGGCACAGGTTTCCGTGAGGGATCCGGATAAACCGGAGAAATATATTGGTTCTGTCGATAATTGGGAGAAGGCAGAACAGGCCATCATAAATGCTTCAGAAGAGAAAGGTCTTAAATATGAGATCGTTCCCGGAGAAGCGGCTTTTTACGGCCCTAAACTCGACTTTATGGTGAAAGATGCCCTGGGAAGGAATTGGCAACTAGGTACCATACAGGTAGACTATAACCTGCCAGAACGCTTTGATCTGACATACAAAGGCAGTGATAATGAACTCCACAGACCGGTCATGATCCACCGGGCTCCTTTTGGAAGTATAGAGCGTTTTGTGGCATTATTGCTTGAACATACCGGTGGAAACTTCCCCTTATGGCTTACACCAGATCAGGCTATAATATTGCCAGTCAGCGAGAAACACGAAATATATGCGGAAAAAGTTTTAAAATCCCTAGAAAATCACGAAATTCGCGCGCTCGTTGATAGTAGAAATGAGACGGTAGGGAAGAAAATTCGGGAAGCAGAAATGAATAAAATTCCATTTATGCTGATCGTTGGGGAGAATGAGGAGGAGAAAGAAACCCTTTCCGTACGTCGCCATGGAGGAGAAGACCTTGGCACCGTTACCTTGGGGGATTTTGCCGACTTGGTTGAAAAAGAAATAAATAGTACCTTAAAGTCGTTTTAACGATATAAATAAAGTTTAATTAAAATTAAGTAGCCATAGCAATACGAAGAAGATTCAGGCCCCAACCTAGGAGGGAAAATAAAAACCCTCACAAAATCAACGCTAAGATCCTGGCACCAAGTGTGCGATTGGTAGGAGACAACGTAGAAATGGGGGTGTTCCCCATTAGAGAAGCCCTTGATAAGGCCGAAGAACTAGGATTGGATTTGGTTGAAATCTCGCCAAAAGCAGATCCTCCCGTATGTAAAATAATAGATTACAAAAAATTCCTTTACGAGCAAAAAAAGCGAGAAAAGGTAATGAAGGCCAAGGCTACTAAAGTGATCGTAAAGGAAATCCGGTTTGGTCCGAATACAGATGACCACGATTACGATTTTAAAAAGAAACATGCTGAAAAGTTCCTCAAAGAAGGGGCGAAATTAAAGGCCTATGTTTTTTTCAAAGGAAGGTCTATCGTTTACAAGGACAAGGGTGAAATTTTATTATTGAGGTTGGCCCAGGAATTAGAGGAATATGGGAAGGTGGAGCAAATGCCCAAGTTAGAAGGCAAAAGGATGACCATGTTCATTGCGCCAAAGACTAAAAAATAAGAGTACCAAAGCGAGATAAATAAAAATTAAAGGAACAATGCCTAAAATGAAAACAAAATCTAGTGCCAAAAAGCGATTTAAGCTTACCGGCTCTGGAAAGATCAAAAGAAAGCATGCTTTTAAGAGTCATATCCTGACGAAAAAAAGCAAAAAGCGTAAGCTGCGCTTAACACATTCCGGATTGGTAGATGATGCCGACTCGGATAACATCAAGCTACAGTTGCGCTTGAAATAAATGCAACAAAAAGGTAAAATATTAACCGTGGAGTTGGGCCTATAAAGTGCTGAAATTATAAAGCCGCCTGCTACAAAAACAAAGGAAAAATGCCAAGATCAAGAAATTCAGTTGCTTCCAGAGCTAGAAGAAAAAAAGTGATGAAGCAAGCCAAAGGATACTTTGGAAGACGTAAAAATGTATGGACGGTTGCTAAGAAT
>JABDQS010000280.1 GCA_013042125.1 Eudoraea sp. | reverse complement strand
TCCTACATCTCCGTTGGCCTTTCTATAGACCATAAAGCCTCCCCCTCCTAAATTTCCGGCAAAGGGATAGGCAACAGCCAATGCCAGCTCTGTAGCTACCATGGCATCAAAGGCATTCCCGCCTTTTTCCAAAATCCCGACCCCTATCGCAGAAGCCTCTTCTCGTGCGGAGACAACCATAGCCTTGTCTGTTACTAGTCCGGTTGGTGTTGCAGGAGCTCTTCTGCATTGAACAGCCGTAAAAATGAGCAATAAGAGCATAAAAGGTGCCGCATGCCTGAAAATTGTAAACTGTTTAACTCTTCTTGCCATAAGTTTTAATGAATAGGATTTAATAGGTCTTTGTATTTCTGATGCGAAAAGATAATTAAATCTTTAAAAAAAAGGTGGAATTCTGATTCGAAAAGATCATAGTGTTCCCTTAGGTCCAGGACAGCCTTGTCCATGTTGCTCCGTTTTCCCGTACGTCTGTAAAGACCCTGCAATACCTCATTAATACCATCTATATGCGCATAGTTCAACAACCAATTATCCTTTATCATATAAGGCATCATTTTTTTGGTGGGCTCAGGAAGTACTTCATAGTTGTTGGATAACAAGGTATAAAATCTATTTACGAAAGGCTCCAATGGCTCTTCGGAGTATTCCTCCCAATTTTTTGCCAGAAAATGATCATAGAAAACATCTACTACAACCCTGCTGTAATGCCCCTGAGTGGCATGGAGTTTTTTGCTACTTTTTTTATGCAAAGGATGAGCGTCTGTATACGTATCAATTGCCCTGTGCAATAAAATTCCTTTCTGAATGGTCTCAGGAAAATGGAGATAGCGATTGCCACGAATACTATCGGCTACAAAATTTCCTATGCTGATCTTGTCATGATCAAAAGAAAGATAAATATGCGCCAGAAAATTCATCATTCGAATTTACGAAGAAGGGCCTCACCATAAGACTCTATACCTGTATATTTGCAAAAACTTTTACCAATTTTATGACACTAATAAAATCCATTTCTGGCATTCGGGGTACCATAGGAGGTTCGCCAAATGAAAATTTAACACCTCTGGATACCGTTAAGTTTGCAGCGGCCTATGGTACTTTTTTAATAGATCAGTACCCCAACGAACAATTAAAAATAGTTATAGGCAGAGATGCACGAATATCCGGAGCAATGATCCAAAACCTTGTTGTTTCAACATTGGTTGGACTTGGGATAGACGTTGTAGACCTTGGTCTGTCCACAACACCTACAGTGGAAATTGCTGTTCCACTGGAAAAAGCGGATGGAGGCATCATATTAACGGCCAGCCATAATCCTAAACAATGGAATGCGCTAAAATTACTCAATAATAAAGGAGAGTTCTTAAATGCGGAGGAAGGGGCACTTATTCTTAAACTGGCAGACCAAGAGGATTTTTCATTTGCAGAAGTAGATGCTCTGGGAAGTATTCAGAAAAATGATTCATATATAGATGTTCATATCAAAGAAGTTCTTAACCTTTCTTTGGTCGATGCCGGAACCATAAGGAAAGGAAAATTCAAGGTGGTGGTGGATGGCGTAAATTCTTCCGGGGGAATTGCCATCCCGTGCTTACTTGAAGCATTGGGAGTAGAAGTGGTAAAGCTATACTGCGATCCCACAGGGCATTTCCCTCATAATCCCGAACCGCTCAAAGAGCATTTACAGGACATTTGCCAGTTGGTGGTGAAAGAAAAGGCCGATTTTGGCATAGTGGTGGATCCTGATGTGGATCGGCTTGCCTTTATCAGCGAAGATGGTGAGATGTTTGGAGAAGAATATACCCTGGTTGTGATTATGTGTTGGGTAAAACCCCCGGGAATACAGTTTCTAATTTATCTTCTACACGAGCTTTGCGCGATATTACGGAGAAACATGGCGGAACATATACGGCAGCCTCCGTGGGGGAGGTAAATGTGGTGGCACAAATGAAATCATCTAATGCCATTATTGGTGGTGAGGGAAATGGTGGCATCATCTACCCGGAAAGTCATTACGGAAGAGATGCTCTGGTTGGAACCGCCTTATTTCTCATGTTAATGGCCGAAAGAGGAGGGAAGGTAAGCGACTTACGAAAGAACTACCCCGCCTATTTTATGAGTAAGAAAAAAATCGAGCTCACCCCAAAGATCGATGTAGATAAGATTTTAGAAACGATGGCTTCTGCCTATGCTCATGAGGATATCAGCACTATTGATGGGGTGAAAATAGATTTCGCCAACACATGGGTACACCTCAGAAAATCCAATACTGAACCAATAATAAGGGTGTATACGGAAGCCCCAAGTCAGGAAGAGGCAACTGCCCTGGCAGATAAGATCATTTCAGAAATTAAAGAAATAACCAATAAAGAATAATTAATTTGCCGGGGCCTTGTCTCTGTGTTTCCATCGGCGGTGCGTCCATAAATAGTGTTCAGGCCGCTCCATTATCTGTTGTTCTGTTAGCCTTAGAAACTGCTCCGTGATCTCATGTTCTTTAGTGCTCTTGCCATTCCTGGTTATAGGAATGAATTCGGCTTTGTAATACCCCCGTTTTACCTTAGAGACCTTCAGGAAAACTACTGCTAGGTCTAGTTTTCTTGCCAGTACTTCTGCCCCGTTAAAAACAGGCACTTTAACACCCATAAATTGGCTCCAGTATTGCGCTTTACTGGCCATGGGCGACTGGTCGCTTACCATTCCATAGATGCCTGTGATGTTTTGTTGTTCGTTCCGGATCACGGTTTTGACAGTATTCTTTTGTTCAATGGGCGTTGTGTTCCATTTAGAACGAAACTTTTTAATCAGCTTATCGAAATAGATATTACCAATTTTTTGATATACCGCAAACCCTCTTGATTTTATATAATTATTTACGCTTACATTCCATTCCCAATTGGCATAGTGAGAACACAGTAGCAATACGCTTTTCTCCTTTTCAATTTCCTGGACTACTTCGATATTTTGTATCTGATATCTTTCTTTTATATCCTTTTCGGAGAGTTGCATGGTTTTTACCATTTCGAGCAGTAGATCGCATAAATGCCTGTAGAAATCTTTCTGAATTTGATCTAATTCTTCCGCCGATTTATCGGGCAGGGTTAGTTTTAAGTTATCCCGCACCACTTTTTTCCTGTAGCCAAGAACGTAATACAGCATTACAAACATAAGATCAGAAAAACCATAAAAAAGGCGATGAGGAAGCATGGAGATCAGCCAAAGCAAAGGGTAGGCTAAAATATAGGTAAGTAGTTGCATTCAATCTAAAATATGACCAAATATAGCTATATTTGGCCCCAAACATACTGGTAAAATTGATGAATTTACACTGGGCTACCTTGGCCATTATTGCAGCCAATGTGCTGGTCTCCCTTAAAGGTTTTAATGATCAGAGGTTCTTTGAACGTTATAAATTTGGCATAGGTGCAATCCAGGCAGGACAGAAAGACAGGATGCTTGTTTCAGGCTTTCTGCATGTGGACCTGTCACATCTTTTTCTCAACATGTTCACGCTCTATTTTTTTGCGAATGTGGTGATCCGTTGGTTTGGTCCAACCAGATTTATTCTCATTTACTTTGTGAGTTTGCTTGCAGGGAGTCTTTTGGCCCTGTTCTTTCATAAAAAAGAACCATTCTACAGTGCCGTTGGAGCCAGTGGGGCAGTTACCGGTATCTTGTACTCCGCTATTCTGTTACAGCCCAATATGCAGCTAGGTATAATGTTCATCCCCATCCCATTGCCGGCATATGTCCTGGGTATCTTATATATGCTTTATTCTATCTACGGCATGAAAAAAAGATTAGGGAATATAGGTCATACTGCGCATTTTGGTGGGGCAATAGGGGGTTATTTTATTACTCTTCTTTTCAAGCCAGAACTTTTAGTGACGGACACCTTAATGATCATACTTCTCGCCCTACCCATAGTGGCCCTTTTTATCTTAGAAAAAATGGGTAAACTATAAGTATATTATTACAATTTAAAAGCTCCTGAAGCCCTATTAATGCTATCTCCTTCCTGTTTTTGTGCAGTTCACCTAATATATTGGGTTGGAGACATACTTTTTGCGTTCCTTTGACGTTAGTGTAGTGCCCAAACTACCGAATTAAAAGTACCTACTTATGAAAAAAGAAATATTACTGATATTTCTAATGGCTTTTGTGCTTGTCATATCTTGTAGTGATGAGACAACAATCTTCATTGACGAACAACAATCAAGTATTTTCGAGGAAAGCGACGCTATTAAACTAGCGGGCAGTGTTAGTTTTGATAATGCAGGCGTATTAGATATTACCGTGGATGAAAATTACACCGGTAAACGCACTTCAAAAGCTGTGGAAGAACCAGCGGGTAATTATCCAATGACACTGATCGCTCAGGTTAATCCGCCAACATATGGTCCAATTACGGCCCTTACTGCTGCTCATGTATATGTTGAAAATGACTTTGCCTATGTTGCTTATAATGTGGCAGGAGACGAATATTCAGGGGCTATAGATATTATCGATGTTTCAGATCCTAACAATCCCGCAGTTACATCCCGGGTGGTATATTCCAATGCCGATATTAATTCACTTCAATATAAAGACGGATTCTTATATGCAGTAGGAGGAATGGACGCTTCGTCTAGTTTTACAGCCTTGTCTAATTCATTCATTACCAAGATCCCTGTTTTTAGCGGGGTCATGGACACAGATGCCGGTGTAATTTATGGGTTCCAGGCAGGTGACAATGCTACTGATATTGTAATCGATAGGAATGATGCCTATGTAACCAGTGGAAAAGATGGTACCATTACAATGTATGACACAAGAGATCTGGATATAAAAAGAGAAGAAGCATTTTCAGATCTAAGGTCTGTGGCTTTTTACGATGACGAAATAGCTTTGCTCGATGCAAGTATGGGGATACGAATACTGGATGACAAACTAAAAACACAAGAAG
>JABDQS010000273.1 GCA_013042125.1 Eudoraea sp. | reverse complement strand
AAATTTGCCAAAAAGAAGAACTGGACACTCTGCAATTCGTATCATTTTGGAGGATATGCAAAGGTCTCATCAGAACTGGTTGCCTTTATCAATGAATTCAAAGAAATTACGGGAGTGCCATTAGATCCTGTTTATACCGGGAAGATGATGTTTGGAATCCTGGATAAGGTGGCCAAAGGGGAATTCAAAAAAGGATGCAAAATCCTGGCAATTCACACCGGGGGATTGCAGGGGATAGAAGGAATGAACAACTTTTTGAAAAAAAAGAAACTACCTTTGCTTACCATATGAAAAATTCGGTTTGGACACTTTTAATAGCGATATTGATCGTTGGCTGTGGCACAAAAAAACGTACCACCAATAACAGTGGTGATCGCACAGCCTCAAGGACCACCAAGGTATATAAGAATACCTCTTCTTCGATCTATCCACTCCCTGAAGATTCAGGAAGGTTTATGGAATTTCCTATTGCTTCGATCGAAGATTACATTGATACTTTTGCAGAGGTTGCACAATTAGAAATGAAAGCCTACGGTATCCCTGCAAGTATCACCCTGGCGCAGGGTATTCTGGAAAGTGGTTTTGGGAGAGGGGCACTTACCTTAAAAACCAATAATCATTTTGGAATAAAATGCCATACCGGTTGGGACGGTCCGTACGCACTTCATGATGATGACGAAGCGGGGGAATGTTTCAGGAAATACAATCATCCTATGTATTCTTTCCGTGATCACAGTATATTTTTAACTAGCAGATCTCGCTATGCTACTTTGTTCAGCTTGCGGCAAGACGATTACAAGGGCTGGGCATATGGTTTGAAAAAAGCGGGATACGCCACAGATCGCAGATATCCTGTTAAGCTCATTTCCTTTATTGAACGCTATAAGCTCTATGAGTATGACAAAGCCGTTTTGCAAGATAATTATGTGGTTGCAAAGAAGTCATCTTCCGGCCGCTACAAAGTACATGTAGTTCAGGAAGGAGATACGCTGTATTCCATTTCGAGACGTTATTTAGTTTCTGTGCAAGAACTAAGGGAATTAAATGAATTGAACGACAATATTCTTTCCATAGGACAGGAACTAAGAATTCAGTCTAGTAATATCAGATAAATCTATGAAGTACCAACGAAGTAGTGCCTTATTCAAGGAGGCACAACGCTATATACCGGGAGGGGTTAATTCACCTGTCAGGGCCTTTAAGGCAGTAGGAGGCACTCCTGTCTTTGTTAAGGAAGCAAAGGGAGCCTATCTATATGATGAGGATGGCAATACCTTAATAGATTATATTTCTTCCTGGGGTCCGCTAATACTGGGTCATGCCTATGAACCGGTAATTGAAGCAGTTATAGACAAGGCGAGAAAAGGAACATCCTTTGGAATGCCTACCGAGATTGAAACAGAATTGGCCAAATTAGCTATTTCTATGGTGCCAAACATAGATAAGATCCGTTTTGTGAATAGCGGTACAGAAGCTTGTATGAGTGCTATTCGACTCGCACGTGGATTTACCGGAAAAGACAAGATCATAAAATTCGCGGGTTGTTATCACGGACATGCTGATGCCTTTCTGATTCAGGCGGGCAGTGGGGCAGTAACCTTTGGGAGTCCCAACAGTCCGGGTGTAACCCAGGGCACGGCAAAAGACACCTTATTGGCCACCTATAATGATCTGGATAGTGTAGATGCCTTGCTGAAGGCTAATAAGGGAGATATTGCTGCGGTCATCATCGAACCTGTGGCAGGGAACATGGGATGTATTATACCGGAGGATTCTTTTATTCATGGTTTGAGGGAACTATGCACCCGCGAGAATATCCTGCTTATTTTTGATGAGGTAATGACGGGCTTCAGATTAGGCGCCGGGGGAGCACAAGAAGTATTAGGGGTCAACGCAGATCTTGTAACTTTTGGGAAGGTCATTGGAGGCGGTTTGCCCGTTGGTGCATTTGCAGGCAGGAAAGAGATCATGGATCATCTTGCCCCGGACGGACCTGTGTATCAGGCAGGAACTTTAAGTGGTAATCCCTTGGCTATGAGTGCCGGGCTAACTATGCTAACAGCACTCAATGATCAACCAGCTGTTTTTCAAAGTCTGGATAAGAAGACTCAATATCTTCACAAGGGTTTGAAAAAGGTATTAACAGATCATGGTATTCCTCATCAGATCAATAGATTTGGTTCTATGATCTCCGTGCATTTCACAAAGGATCCGGTAATCGATTTTGAAAGTGCCACCAAGGGAAATAATGAGACATTTAAAAAGTACTTTCATGGAATGCTGAACCGGGGAATTTATCTTCCGCCAAGTGCCTTCGAAAGCTATTTCTTAAATGATGCACTTTCCTATGCAGATATAGACAAGACTATTGAGGCGTTACAAAGCATTGCTCCCGAACTAAAATAAAAAATGGGCCTTGTTAGGCCCATTTTTAAATGATAGGGGATTTACCTTTTTCCACGGTGTTCCCTTTTTCCTTTATGCCCTTTACGTCCTTTATTCTTACGGTGAGACATTTCCTTTTCCCACTTGCTGAATTGTTCCTCGTTGAGGATCTTTTTCATTTCCTCTTTTTGGGCGATCATATGATCTAATCGTTCATTTTGGCGGGCATAGCGCTCCTCAGCACTAAGATCCTTCCTGTCTCCTTTTGCAACCTCCATTTTTTCTTTTCTCAGCTTTGCATTTTCCAGGTGGAATTCCTGTATCTGCTTTTGCTGAGCGCTGCTCAGGTCTAATGCAAGGGTCATTTTTTTGGTCTGTAGCGTAGCCATTTGCTCTGGCGTTAATTGCTCTTTTCCATCACGTGGTCCGCGATCTGGTCCTTCCTGGGCCATGGCGGTTAAACTGGCTATGGTGAACATAGCAATAAGAACTTTTTTCATGTGTTATTAATTTAAGTTATATCCCTTGGACCAATTTTAGGCAGATGGGTTTAAAGCCTAAGTTGGGTTTGTGAAATATTTAACCTTTGCATCTGGGGCACTGTTAGGGAACACTGTGAAATAAAAAAGTCCGTATTTCTACGGACCTTCTTATTCTTGATTTGGGGATATGTAAAACGGTAATTTCTTATAAGTTCTCCTTGTTGATTTGTTGTATCTCAACACTATTGGTCTGAACCAACTTCATTTCTTCATTCTGAGGCTGATCTATCGCAGTTTCCATTTGTGCATAGATGACAACAGAGACTATAAAACAAATCAGATAAACAAGACTTTTAACTTTATAAGACATGATCTGGGGGTTTTGTAACATGACTCTAATATAGACCCAAAAAGAAGACGATCTGGGGGAATGTTGTTAAGGTACCCTTCTCTTGTTGTGAAAGGACGTTTTCTTGTGGTAAACTGTAAAATGGCCGTTTTGCCCAAAACAAACAAAGGTGCTGAACACAGAGGAATCAGCACCTTTTATCGAAGCGATCAGAACCTATTAACTAGGTTCCAGGATCTGTTCTATTCGTTTTGCAATGTCTTGCAGATGGTATTTGCTCATCCTGTCAGAAGTTCTACCCACGGCATTTAAAGCAGCAGAACGGAGCGTGGTTAGCTCTGCACGCGCAATAGAGCGCAAGTCTGACTGACTCATATTCACTGCCGTAGATTTCCTGTACCCACCAAAGTCGGGTAATTTTCTCTGGTTCTCAGCATTCATGATATATTCCAGGCGATCTACGTAGGCCTTCTGCAGGTTCCTTCTGTAGGTATCGATTGTTCTTCCTGATCTTAATTCGGACCAGATACCTCTGCGAAGATCGGTCATCAGATCAACAAGTGTATAGGCGTCCTTACCATACATTGCCTCGTATTCTACAAGACGGGCCATTTTTCCCAGACTTAGTAAATTATTCAGTGTTCTTGCCTGCAGTGCCCTTACTCTTTCTACGGAACCGGAGTATTCAATTTTTGCGAACAGATCCGGGTTGATCAGCCATTCCGGTGTTTCAAAAAGTTGTTTGTGTAAAAAGGTTACACAATTCTCCTGATGTTCTTTGGGCACATGCGTATACACCGGACCTTCCTGATCATAGGTCTTATGATGTTCGTACACTCCACCAATATTGTTGGAAACATGGCCCATATACCGGTTGTACTGAGATAAAACCTGACCGTATAAAGTGCCCAGGTCCTCATAGGTCTTCCCGTCTTCTTTGGTCCATTCTATAAGATTAGGTACAATTCGTTTTAGATTCATGATCCCGTATTCTCCTGCAAGGATGGCATCGTCTCCGAGATCTTCAGTTTGTGAGCTCGGATCTACTACGTCTCCGGCCTGTTGATGTCCAAAACGGTACATAGGATCTCCGGCGTGCTCCAATATCCATGAGTCGAGGGTCTTTTTTTCTTCCTCAGCAGATTGGTCAGGAATAGGGCGGTACCCCCATGAGATGGCGTATTTATCATAGATCCCAATGTTGGGCATCAGTGCCACATCTCCGTCTTCCGGCTGCGCAACATAATTGAAGCGGGCATAATCCATTATAGAAGGTGCTGTACCATATTTCTTGGTAAAGGACTCAGAACGCAGGGAGTCTACCGGATAGGCTACACTGCTGCCCATATTGTGGGGCAGACCTATAGTATGCCCTACTTCATGCGAAGAGACAAATCGTATGAGCCTTCCCATTACTTCATCTTTAAAGGCAACGCCTCTGGCTTCCGGATTGATGGCAGCCGTTTGCACAAAGAACCAATTGCGCAACAAGGTCATTACATTGTGATACCAATTGATATCCGATTCCAATATTTCACCACTACGGGGATCACTAACGTGAGGTCCGTTCGCATTTGGAATTGGAGATGCCAAATATCGTACTACAGAATACCGCACATCTTCCGGGGACCATTCAGGGTCTTCTTCGGGCGACGGAGGGTCCATGGCTATGATGGCGTTTTTAAAACCTGCAGCCTCAAAAGCTACCTGCCAATCTTCTATACCTTGTTTAATAAAGGGTACCCATTGTTTTGGTGTTGCCCTGTCTACATAATAGATGATAGGTTTTTTAGGTTCAACCAGTTCACCATTTTTAAACTTCTCCATGTCTTCTTCTTTCACCTCAAGTCTCCATCGATCTAAAAATCTGATAGTTTTACTTTCCTGGGCATCAAGACCGTAGTCTACCTGACCTCTTGCAAACCATCCTACTCGTTCGTCAAAATAACGACGCTTCATCGGCTCCTCGGGAAGTAGTATCATTGAATTGTTGATCTCAATGGAAATAGAACCCAAACTGGAATTAGAGGGAGGAGCACCTGCGCTATAAGTTTTTACATGTCTGGCCTCTACATTAAGGGGATAGCTTTTTATTGATTCCAGATAACTTCTGTCTGCATCTAATCTTGTTGCCTTATAGCGCTTTTTTAATCTGTCTGGCATTCCTAAAGCCTGTACGTCTTTTGTAAACAGATCATCGACCGCAATGACCGTCGCCGGATTAAGGGAATCTTTCTTAAAGGCCTTGATGTCAAAAGAATACAAAACCGGTTCAAAATTAGAATTGACCACTGCTTCGTGAACAGGCAGTGAATCGGCTGCAACCACATCGTAGCTCACTACTCGCAACAGGACCTTTTTTGGTTTTCTCTCCCACCTTAAAACCTGGGTGTTGATCTTTCCTCCACCAAAACCAATTCCGGAAGCTGTTTTTGAAATTCGGCTTACCATCAGCATCTCTCTGTTAAAGAGCGAATCCGGAATTTCGTAGAAATGAGAATCATCTACTATATGCACATCAAACAAACCGTTGTCTGTCACAGCATCCTTAGTGATCACCTTTTCATAGGCTTCTATAGCGCCTTTCTTGCTTTTTGGAGTTGAGGCGGAAGCTTCAGTTTTTTTCTTTTTCTTTTTGAAGATCTGTGCCTCAGTAGTTTGTGAAAATCCGGTCAGTAATAAGACCATAAGTACTTTTGGAAGTAATTTTCTAATCATTAGGATTCTTTTTTGTTTGAAGTTTTCAAAGAACTGAAAAATAAACCGAAAGTTTTGTTAATAATATCTTAAGGAAGGCAAAGTGTCTCAATGGGTTCAAGACCATTTTAAAATGCTGATAATTAGAATTATAGACTGTAAAAAAAGATGAAATAGATATAATTAATTGTCTTTATTCATGTGTTAAACATTGCCTAAGAATGTAACATTAGCTGTTTTAAGAAGTCTTATATATAGAACAACAAACTTCAATCAATCAGTAAATGAACAAATTATTAATCCTATGTGGAATGGTTCTCCTGGGGACAACCTCCACGCCGCAAGAAGAGAATTCTAATGAATTTTTAAGTAGTAATGAACCGCAAGCTGTTCACTTCAGTATAGACAACGAAGAGCTTATTAAGGAGCATTGGATCTCAAACGACTTTATTATTAACACTGAAACGGAACCTGAAATCCTGCATATTTCATCTATCCCTTATGCAGAGTTGGAGGAAGAATTTGATCTTGGATTTGAGACCTCTGAGTACTTGCCCGATGATTTTGATCCTAACTTAGCGTATGCAAGTCTGAAAGAACTTCCATACTATAAGGCTTTGGAAGAAATGGAGCTGGAGGTAGATACAAAAAGATTCCTGCCGGAAGGATTTGATGCCTATGCAAACCCAACAAATTTCATGGATATCTCTTTTATAGAAAAAGAAGAGGAGGTAGACCTGGGTTTTGACACCAACGGATTCCTGCCTGAGAGATTTGATGCCTATAAAAAAGAATTGGATCTTAATTTAATACCATTTATCGAAGATGAAGATCTGAGATACGGTTATGATACTTCAATATTGGCTCTGTAGATCCTCAAACGGAAATGCGGTTAGGATCAGGCGTACAATTAGCTTTTTATTTTATTCAATAGTAGAATTAGTTAGATGGAAAGTCCCCTTTAATTTGGGGGCTTTTGTCGTTTTGGACCTTGTTTTTTATTCAAAAGAGATTACCAGCGGATACTTAACAAAAGTTTAACGCTAAATAGAACACTATTGTATATACAACAATAGGGTGCTTCTTATGTCAAAAATGAGGCTTTAGACATGAAGTATTGCGTTAATGATAAACAATATCTATAGAAACTGACAAAATCATAATCATGACTAATTTAACAAACGTTAATGATTTCTCAAAGGCAATAAATACGGGACTTTATGGTTATATCTTTGCTTGTAAATAAACCTAATAAAGCATTATGAAAACACAAATTATAAAAGTAAGTACCCTAGTTTTAATAGCTATGACCAATGTTACGTTGGCAAATGCAGCTACTCAGAATTCCAATTTAGAATTAGATAGTATTATCTATCTGGAAGAAGCGGAAGATACCTCACTTTCAATCGATACTGAGGCTTATCTGCCTGAGGATTTTAATCCCTATGCAGATCCTGCTAATTTTGAGCATGTATCCTATATTGAAGAGAATCAATTAAATATTGATCTTGGATTTAATACTGAAAAGTATTTACCCGAAGGCTTTAGCCCTTATCCTTTCTTTTTTGACATTGATTCTGTCAAGTATATAGATGAGAACGATATGTTTGAATTAGACTTTGACACAAAAAAGTATCTCCCTTCAAATTTTAATGCAGATACCAGTATATAATTTTAAAGATTCATCTTGATTATAAAAACCCTGTAGTACTATACTACGGGGTTTTTTAGAATATAAAGGGGAGGATAGTCTGGAACATGATGATCAATAGACCCACTGAGATCAGGTTAAGAATGATACCAACCCTGGCCATCTGCTTTACTTCAATATAACCACTGGCAAAAACAATGGCGTTGGGAGGTGTAGCCATGGGCAGCATAAAGGCGCAACTACTCGCTATCGTCACAGGTATTAGCAATTGAAGCATTGGAATATCCAGTCCTATGGCAATACCGGCAACTACCGGTGCAAGAACGGCTACAAGGGCTACATTGCTCATCAATTCTGTCATAAAAAGCATCAACAGAATTAGAAGTGAGGCTGTAAATAGGATGGTTAATTCGCTGGTAGCTATGGCATTCGATACAACATCTACAAGTCCACTGCTAGACATACCATTGGCAAGGGCCAGTCCACCACCGAACAAGATCAATATCCCCCAGGCAAGCTTATGTGTATCGTTCCAAACAAGTATAAAGTCGCCCTTACTAAAATTATAGGGGATGGCAAACAAAGAAATAGCACCCATCATTGAAATGATCGTATCGGATAGCCCCAGAGCAGGAAAAATACTGTTTATAACCGTCCTGAAGATCCATAAAAACACAGTTATCCCAAAAATAACCATCACCATTTTTTCCTTTCCTGATGTAGGCCCCAACTTTTTTAATTCGAGTTGTATAACCTCTCTGGAGGCGTTAAACAGTAGTTGTTTATTAGGGAACATCCATTTTACCAGTACTAAATAACAGATACCCAGCAATATGATTGAAAAGGGCAGACCAAAGGTCATCCATTTCAGAAAGGATATCTCAATATTGTATTGGTTTTCCAGCAGGCCTATCAAAACTGAATTTGGAGGGGTGCCGATCACTGTGGCTATACCTCCCGCATTTGCTGAAAAGGCTATCCCCAGCATTACGCTCAGTGCAAAATTCTGATCGCTCTTTGTAAAACCATCTGCATCATTAATTAAAAGGCCTATAACAGACATTGCAATAGGTAACATCACCACAGTACTGGCGGTGTTGGATATCCACATACTGAGTGAGGCGGTAGCGATCATAAAGCCCAGCACTACTTTGTTGGGAGTGGTGCCCGTAATTCTTATGATATTCAGTGCTATTCGTTTATGAAGACTTACTTTTTCAAGGGCCAAAGCCAGCACAAATCCACCAAAGAATAGAAAAATGATTGGACTCCCATAATTAGCACCAACCTCTGAAATGCCCATCACGTCCAAGCTGGGAAATAAAACAAGGGGTAGCAGGGCCGTTACGGATATGGATACAGCTTCTGTGATCCACCAAATTATCATCCAAAGGGCCACAGCGATCACCGCATTGGCGTATTCTTTTCCTGTAAATAGATCAGGCAGATTGATAAGGATAATAAAAAGGACCGGTCCCAAGATCAATCCTAATTTTTTACTCAAACCCATAGGATGCGATTTGAGCCCTAAACTATACTATATATTTTAGTTTAGAAAATAAAAAAGGGAGCATATAGCTCCCTTTATTACATATGGCAATCAACCCTAAAACGGACTAAGATCAATGAGCGTCAGATCATTGTCGCATGCTCCGTAGAAGATTTTAATTTCATTTTCAACTTCATATCCGGCAATAAAAAAGAGAACATTGTCTTTCTTAATGATTTCCGGAAGGTGATTTCCGTTATACTTAAGCTGTGCGGTTTGCGTACCGCTTGTATTGAATTTTCTTAAATATTCATTGGTGGATATCACAAAAGAATCTCCCAGTGATTCAAGGGCCTGAATATTACTGCTATCAGAAAAGTAGGTCTTGCTCAGAGAATTTCCTTCACTATCTGTGATGCGCAACTCACCATTGCTATACATTACCAGATTTCCGTTGCTTAACTCGGTAAGATGGTAGCTACCGTTAAGATCATTGCAATTACCCAACTCAGATGTAAGGTCGGTTTCTTCGAAGATAACATGACTACTAACATTGAATTCAGTATCAAAAAAGACCAGTAAGGGTTTGTATTCAGATACATAAGGGAGCGAAAGATTTTTGGTAAATACCGCCCCATAGGCAACATATCCGCCATCAACCTCAATCATATCACCGATCATGGAATCTGCAGGACCAAAGCCGTTTATTACAACTTCATAGGCATCTCCGCTGCTATTTCGTTTTTCTACAGCAGTTTTGTAAAAGCCATTGTCTACCTGAGTACCAAAGTATCGGTATTCTGCCCCAGAAGGAAGATATCCGTAACTATGCTTGTTAGCAGAGTTTATGGTATTCAAAAAGGTCCAGACACTATTGTAATTAACTTCCTGTGTTCCATAGAGTCCACCCAGGGTCCGCGCAAAAACAAAATTCATTTCACCATCGGCATAGAAGTTTGCAAATGCACTACCCGAATTATAGGGTTTATCTGCTATATAATTGGAAGCATACTGAAAGTTCTCGTCAAATTCCCTGTAAAAGTATTTAGACCCGCCGGTTCCTTCATTATCCTGATAAAGTTCTATAGAATAGAGGTTACCCGTATTAGGATTGATTCCCGTTTCTAAAGGTAGTCCTGTAAAACCTTCGGGGATCTCAGGAAAGAGATAGGCAGCTTCAATGACTATTACATTGACAGTTTTCGTCTTTGTTTTGGTTTCCTGATCTTCGTTTGTTACGGTGAGTTTCACAGTGTACGAGCCACCTTCTTCATAAATAATGGAAGGATTCTTCTGTTCACTCGTTTCACCGTTCCCAAAATCGAATAAATAGGTAGTAGCCCCTTCAGAGCAATTGCTGATCTCCAGCATTTCGCCAACATTAAGGGTAAGTGAATTGACTTCAAAACAGGCTACGAGGGCAACCCCTTCATCGGGATTTTCATCTATGAAGAAGGTCGCATCTTGCGAACAAGAAAGAAATAAGATCAGGCACACGCCCAGGGAGTACAGTTTTTTCATAAACATAGATTTGGGGTTCCACGCTTATACAACGTTAAAAGGAGGTGTATATTGGAAAAATTAACAGCTTTTCGATGAGTTGCATCTGTTATCTAAATATCTGATAATAAAGATATTACAAACAATAAACGCCCCGTTCATCGATCAGATACCTACTGTAGGGAGCAGAGCAGGGTTTCTCCTTCTCTGGCAACTTTTACAAGTCCGTGTGCAGTTAGTCCTTTAATGCCTTTATCCCATGCTTTGTTACTCAAGGCAGCCTTTTCTTTCAAATCTGTGAGTGGTGAGGGATTTTGAGCTTTTAAATGTCCGAGAATGACCTTTTCATTCTCACTCAGGTCCAAGGGCTTCTTTTCCGGGCGCATTTGAGGAAAGAAAAGTACTTCCTGTATGGAAGCATTGTTGGTCATCAACATTACAAGTCTGTCCACTCCTATTCCGATCCCGGAAGTAGGGGGCATACCGTATTCCAGGGCTCTCAGAAAGTCCTGGTCTATGAACATGGCCTCGTCATCACCTTTTTCAGACAATTTCAGCTGCTCTTCAAAACGTTCTCTTTGGTCTATAGGATCGTTCAACTCAGAATAGGCGTTCGCAATTTCCTTTCCATTCACGATCAGCTCAAAACGTTCTGTGAGATCCGGATTGGTTCGGTGCTCTTTGGTAAGCGGACTCATCTCTTTGGGATAATCTATAATAAATGTTGGCTGTACATAGAATTTCTCACAAGTTTCCCCAAAGATCTCATCTATCAGCTTGCCTAATCCCATAGAGTCATCTACTTCTATCCCGAGTTTTTCGGCTATCTCCCTAACTTCATCTTCCTTCTTGCCGGCCAGGTCGTGACCAGAATGTTCTTTAATGGCTGATAGGATGGGAATTCTGGGATAAGGGGCTTTAAAATTGATCTCGTTCTTTCCAACCGGAATAAGCGTACTTCCATTGGCATCTTTGGCTACTTTTTCCAGGAGTTGCTCAGTGGTCTCCATCATCCAGTTGTAATCCTTGTAGGCCACATAGAGCTCCATTACGGTGAATTCAGGGTTATGGGTACGGTCCATGCCTTCATTCCTGAAATCCTTCGAAAATTCATACACCCCATCGAATCCCCCAACGATAAGTCGTTTTAGATACAATTCATTGGCGATCCTTAAATAAAGGGGCATGTTGAGCGCATTGTGATGCGTTACAAAGGGCCTGGCTGCGGCTCCCCCGGGAATTGGTTGCAAGATGGGCGTTTCCACTTCCAAATAGCCTTTATCATTGAAAAAATCGCGGATACTATTGGTTATTTTGGTCCTTTTTACAAAGGTTTCCTTCACTTTAGGATTAACGACCAGATCCACATAACGCTGTCTATAGCGCTGTTCCGGATCATTGAATTCGTCATAAACATGACCTTCCGCATCTTTTTTAGGGAGCGGTAGAGGACGCAGGGATTTGCTCAGGATCACAAATTCTTTGACCATCACGGTCTTTTCCCCCACCTTAGTGGTGAATAAAGTGCCTTTTACACCAATGATATCCCCTATATCGAGTAATTTCTTGTAGATGTCGTTATAATGGGTCTTGTCTTCTCCTGGGCAGATCTCATCCCTGTTAAAATAGACCTGAATACGGCCTTCACTATCCTGCAATTCCGCAAAAGACGCTTTCCCCTGAATACGGCGAGACATGAGTCGGCCTGCCATAACCACCTGTTTTCCCTCCACGTACTCTTTTTTGATCTGGGATGACGTGGTATCTACAGGGTATAAGGCAGCGGGGTAGGGGTTGATCCCCATTTCGCGTAGTTTGGAAAGTTTTTCTCTCCGGATTACTTCTTGCTCGGACAGTTGCATATACTAACTTTTTGAGCTGCAAAATTACATTATTTAGAAAAAAGAATGGTTACTATTGATTTATTAAGGTGAATTAATGGTCCCTTTTCCAAGCTATGATAAAAATCATATAATAAACGCCAGTTTCGTGCTTCTTTTGTGCGGTAATTCTAGATGCTGAACAGCACGTTTGATTTTATGGTTTTGTAACGTTATTTCTTATTGAAAAAGGGAAGTGACTTTAGTTTAATTGAAATAAAATAATTGACAATATGAAAAGGTTTATAATTAGTATTTTCCTGATTCTGGGATGTAGTATGAACAGTGTTGGGCAAGAAATAGCCCCCTATATTAAAGTGACTCAGAATCAAGAGTCTATTCAGCAAACTTCAGAGCTGATCATAGAGTTACTCGAGAAGAATTCTTTTCAGGTATTGGGATCGTACCATCCTGCAAACAGGGGTTCTCTGAAAGTGATCGCATTTACTAGAAATGATCTGAAAAATACGGTAGTAAAGGTTGCAGACAGGGGTGCACTCGGTGCTGTGTTTAAAGTAGGTTTGGTAGAGCAAGATGGCAAGGTCACTATTTCTTACACAAATCCGGACTATATTTTAAGGGCGTATTTAATGGATGAATACAAGACCTATCAAAGTACGTTCACAAAATTTGCCGCAGATATAAAAACAGCATTTTCACCTATTGGTAGTGACTTTACTCCTTTTGGTGGAACCGTAGAAGCAGATAAACTCAGGAAGTATCATTACAAAATAATGATGCCGTATTTTACTGATCCGGTAACCCTCATGGAATATGCTTCTTTTAAAGATGGCTTAAAGATCATTGAAGAAAATTTAAAAGCTGGAAAAGGAAATGCCTTCGAGGTTTACAAACTGGTTTATCCAAACAAGGGTGTTGCCGTATTTGGTGTTGGGTTAAAAAGCAAGGAAGACGGGGAATCTTATTTTTTACCTCGAATAGGAGTAGAGCATGCTGCTGCGCTTCCATATGAAATTATTTTGCAAGGAAATAGGGCCACCATGCTTCATGGCAAATACAGGATTGCATTGCACTGGCCAGATCTTTCTATGGGCACCTTTATGAAAATAATGAGTACTCCCGGGGATATTGAAGACAGTCTTGAAAGAATTTGTGAGCCTGGCGGTAGCGACTCAGGGTCGAGATGATTCCAATTAGAAATGGAATCTACTTCACAAAGAAAAGACCCTTTATAATAGTAAGGGTCTTTTTTCAGATGTAACATTTCGATTAATTCTGCGTCCTATAGTTACATCAATCAAAATCATTCATTAATGAGCTTTTTACGCGTATTGCTCGCTATTCTTTTCCCACCCTTGTCTGTAATTGGAAAAGGCTGTGGGTCCTTTCTTATTGTTTTTATTCTCACCTTATGTGGCTGGGTCCCGGGGGTGATAGCGGCACTTATCATATTGAATAATCCGAATTAGGTAAAGGTTTGCAATTGTATTACTCCACAGATATCTTGAATAATCTTGCACCGGCTCTAAAGGGTGGATTTTTCTATTTCTACAGTCGATTTTGCTCCCTCTAGGGAAGGGGAAACAAAATTGATCATGTAGTTCTTTAATTTAATTTCATCAGTCTACTGCCAGCCGTAAAAAATCTTGCCCCGGCCCTAAAGGGTGGATTTTTTCTACTTGAATAATCCGAACTGATCCTCGTATCTTTGTAGCCTATGAACAAAAAGGTGGCCATACAGGATCTGGGCCTGAAGGACTATAAGGAGTGCTGGGATTATCAGGAAGAGTTGTTTCAGCAGATCGTAGATCGTAAGATAAAGAACAGGAGGGAAGGCACGGTCCTGGAGACTCCTAATTATTTTTTGTTTGTAGAACATCCACACGTTTATACCCTCGGGAAAAGCGGAGACCTTTCCAATCTGTTACTGAGTGAAGAGCAGTTGAAACAAAAAGGTATATCTTTTTTTAAATCAAATCGAGGAGGAGACATTACCT
>JABDQS010000271.1 GCA_013042125.1 Eudoraea sp. | reverse complement strand
GTAATAATAGTCCGCGTTTTATTCTTTCCGATAGAACCGAAGATCTCTTGCCAGGTATTTTTATCAAATAGAAATCGCATATTATTCGTCGTTTAGAGCTTCAATCGGTTTTATTCTTGCTGCCCGCTTAGCAGGTACATAGCCGGCTAAACTTCCAAATAAGATCAGCACGAGTGTTGCCGAAATGGCAAGTCCTGCACCAATTCCGGGATTTAAGATAAAATAGTCGTCCATTAACTTATCGCCCAGGGTGCTTAAAAGTCCCATGCCGATGAGCATTCCCAGAAAGCCGGAAATGGTGGTAATAAAGATTGATTCTAGCAGAATTACAGAGATCACCGATCTGGGTGTTGCCCCAATTGCCTTTCGAATCCCAATTTCCTTGGTGCGCTCTTTTACCACATAGACCATAATATTACTAATGCCAATGATCCCGGCAACGATAGTACCAAATGCTACCAAGGCAGCTATAATGGCAAGTACTCCGGCAAAGTCCTGATTTTGCTTTAATGCATCAGCCACATTGCGAACAAAAAAACCGTTTTCATCATCGGGATGAATAAATTTTTTGTCCTTTAAATATCGTTCCAGATTGCGCTGAAAAGCCATAGCACCGGTATACCCCAGTTCTTCTTTAAAACCGATGACGATCTGACCTATTTTATCTGTATTCTTTTCAATTAATTGACGTGTCGTATAGGCCAAATAAAGTTGACGCTCCTCATTATCGCCTCCATCGTCCTGAAAAACGCCTACTACCTTAAAAACACTACCCCCAACATCTATGAATTTGCCTATGGAGTTCATTGTTCCAAACAAGTCCTGCTCTACAAGCCTGCCAATTACTACATTTTTAGTCTTGTTCTTAACGTCTTCCTGATTGATATACCGACCCTTCATTATAATGGTCTTTTCGGCAAATTGCTGCCCCCAGTCAACACCAATGGTCGTATAATTATTAGACTCTTCCTTATATTTAACCAAGGCGCTCCGAAATATTCTTGGGGAAATATACTCCAGGAACATAGGGAAGTCCTTTTTGATATCCGCCAGATCATCATTATCTAATTCTATCCGCCTTAACGACTTGTACCCTTTATACGGCATGGAAGTTCTGCCCGGGAAAATATACATAACGTTAGTAGCATCCTGAGAGAAGAAGTACTCAAATGTATTCTGCAATCCGTTGGTCATACCTACAAGGCCAACAAAGATCAGGATCCCTAAAGACACAGTAAATCCGGAAAGAATGGTTCTTAGTTTGTTCTTTCGAATAGTGAGAAAAATTTCCTGCCAGGTGTCCCTGCTAAACATGCGCTGTGGCTCTTACTTGTTTTACCTTTTCGTCTTTCACTATCACCCCGTCTTTAAGATGCACAATGCGTTTACACATCTGGGCAATATCGGGTTCGTGGGTCACGACCAGGATGGTATTGCCCTGATCATTGATGTTTTGGATAAGTTCCATTACTTCATAAGAAGTTTTACTATCGAGTGCTCCTGTTAGCTCATCTGCCAACAACACCTTAGGTTCTGCAACCATGGCCCGTGCTATGGCCACCCGTTGCTTTTGACCTCCGGAAAGTTCACTTGGCAAGTGATGAGACCATTCTTTTAGGCCCACCTGCTCCAGATATTTTAAAGCCTTCTCCTGTCGCTGTTTTCTGGGCATCTTTTGATAATACAAGGGAAGGGCTACATTCTCAAGAGCTGTCTTATAATTTATCAGGTTAAAAGATTGAAAAATAAAACCCAGGAATTTGTTCCGGTAATTGGCCGCTTTGGTCTCATTTAGATTTTTGATAGGAATGTCGTCTAACATATACTCCCCTTCATCTGCTTCATCCAACATCCCCAGGATATTTAATAAAGTTGATTTCCCTGATCCGGATGATCCCATGATGGCCACCAGTTCACCTTCTTCTACAGAAAAGTTGATTCCTTTTAGCACATGAAGGGAATTGCTTCCCATCTTATAAGATTTATGAAGATCCTTTATTTCAATCATGGTTGGTGTTTTTTTAGTGTTTGGTTACCAATCCCTCGATAAGACTAGCAAGTTGTGGATTTGTTACAAATAATTTTCGAAAAATTATGTTAAAATACCCTATCCGTTAAATCCTTCTGTCTGCAGGGCGTTCCATACTTTGATCTTATCTTCGGCATTTAATCCAGACTTTATTTCAACATAGATCCCGTCACTGATCCCTAATTCCAGATTTTTCCTGGTGAATTGCTGATCTCCTGTGGCTATTTCAACAAAGGGTTTTTTTGTTTCAGCATCGAACTGCACCAGGGCTTCTTTGATCGCCAACACACTATCTGCCCGTGCCAAAATAATAGAGGCATTGGCACTTAGTCCGGCCCTGATAAATACCGTATCACCTTTGTTCAGGGTCCCTTTTATTTCAAATTGTATAGCGCCATTCTCTGCTTTTCCTTTTGGAGCGATATAATCTAATACAGCGTTGAAAACCTTGTCCTCAATAGCCCCAACGGTGATCTCCAAGGGCAGGTTCTCTTTGATCTTCCCTACTTCTGACTCATCTACCTTTCCTTCAAAGATCATTTTATTTACATCGGCGATTGCCGCAATAGTAGTTCCTTCGTTAAAGTTGTTGCTCTCAATTACCTGGTTCCCTACTTCTACCGGAACTTCCAGTACCATGCCACTTACGGTAGCCCTGATAAGTGTATTGGCCGCATTGCTTAGTCCGCTGGTGGTCCCGGTCTGTACAATATCATATCGTTTATTAGCGGCGGAATAGGCTTGTTTCGCCTGATCATATGTCACCTGAGCCCGTTCTAAGTCAACTTTGGAAACAACGCCTTTGGAAAAAAGTTCACTTTGACGATCAAAATTACGCCTTTGATCGGCCAGATTGATCCTGGCATCTTCAATCCCATTTTTAGCATCATTCAGGGCATTTAAATTAGGTACTACTTTGATCTTAGCGATGAGATCTCCCGATTTTACGAAGTCGCCTCCTTCTACATAGATCTCTTGTATAACGCCCGAAATATTAGGCTTGATGAGTACTTCTTCCAGGGGCAGAATACTTCCCGTAGCCACCGTTTTTCTAATAATGGTGCGTTTTTCTGCCTGTTCAGTCTCATACACGACAGGATCCTCAGAGTTCTTCTGATATAAGTATATCATAGACCCGCCAAAGGCAAGTACGATGATCAACAAGGTGATAATGGTGATTGACTTTTTCATTTTTTATTAGTGTTGTTTTGACTAAATTATTTTACTCCGTTCTTAAGGCATCTATGGGCCTCAATTTTATGGCACTTTGAGCAGGGATAAATCCTGCCAACAGACCCGAAAAAATAAGGATCACAAGGGCGGCGGCTACTACCCCCAGATTTACACTCGGGTTCATAAACATATCTACAGGGCCATTGGCATCTAATATGGCATTCACACCATAAATAAATAAGGCGCCAAATACGATCCCTGCCATCCCCGAAATGATGGTCAGGAAAATAGATTCTAGCAGGATCTGTTTTTTTATGGACCACGGATGTTCCCCCAGGGCTCTTCGTATACCTATTTCCTTTGTTCGTTCCTTTACTACGATCAGCATTATGTTGCTCACGCCAATGATTCCGGATAAGAGGACCAAGACCCCAACAAAATATCCAATAAAACTCATGGCGCCAAATAGGCTTTCTACCTTGTTGTATTCTTCATATAAGTCAAAAAATCCTACTGCCCGGGTATCTTCCGGATGTACCTTATGCACACTTTTCATCTCATTCACTATGTTCATTTTCATATCTGTAATAGGATACCCATCGTTTGCTGTGATAGACATCCATCCCACATTATTCCCCTGATTAAACGCTTGCGAAAATGCAGTAAAAGGCACATATATCTCCTTTTGTCCTTCTTCTCCATCACCATTACTGGTCCTTTTCTTGTAGGTGCCCACCACCATAAAATTTACCCCCTGAATCTTTATATAGGACCCCAGAACTTCTTCTTCTTTTTCGTACAATTCATTTCGAACCCCCAACCCAATAACTGCTATTTTTCTTTTGGCATTGATGTCATTGTGATTAAGAAAGCGGCCCGCTGTAATGGCCATTGGCTCTTGTTTTATGATCTCCGGATAATCCCCATAAACATTATATGCCCCGGTGTTAATTCCTCTTACAACGTTGTTATTTCCACCAAAACCTCCAAGTTGGTTTCTAGGAGAGATATACCTTAATTGCGGAAATTTTTCCTTTAAGGTTACCACGTCTTGTATTTTAAAGCGAAAATTCCGCCCAATAGGCAGACCCATATGGGCTTTGGTTGTGCTGCGAGTCCATATGAACATAGTATTGGTAGCAATGTCCCCAAAATCTGCTCTTATCCCATTCTCCAACCCTTTACCCGCAGATAGCAGAATGATGAGGATTAGAATACCCCAGAAAACACCGAACGATGTAAGAACGGTACGGAACCAGTTAGAGGTAAGGACCTCCAAAATCTCTTGCCAGCGATCTCTGTTAAACATGGTATATTCTGGTAATTAATTTATTCATCACGCAGCGCATCAATAGTATGGATATGTGCAGCTCTCCATGCCGGGAAAAATCCGGCTATGGTGCCTGCGAGGATCAACACAAAAACAGTTGCCAGCGCTACATTAAAATTTACGGAGGGATTCATCACATAGTCTACCTCAACATAAGGCCCAACAATTTCCAACAATCCCATACTAAAAATTAGTCCGGCAAATCCTGAGATAGCAGTTACAAAAATGGCTTCATGAAGGATCATCCCAATGATCGACCAGGGTTTCGCTCCCAATGCCTTTCTGATCCCAATTTCACGGGTACGTTCTTTAACTACAATGAGCATTATGTTGCTTACACCCACAACGCCGGCAATAATCGTGCATATCCCTACAAACCAAAAAAAGAATTTGATGTTCCCTATGAGACTGAAATATCTTTTAGCCTCCTCAAGAGCACTCCAAACTTCCATGGCGCTGTTGTCATCTGGTGCAACCGTATGTGCCTGCTGAAGGTAGGTCCTTAGATTATCCTTAAAAGAAATAGCCTGAACTACTGCTTCATCAAAGTTTTCAACTGGTGGCAGGGTAAAACTCATATTATTGATCCTGTCTGCCCCATTAAATACTTTTTGTGCAGTTGTAATGGGTATATAAATGCGTTCTTCTTCCCTATCTCTTGTTTCAGTATAAATACCGACAATTTTAAAAGGAATACCTGAAATTGTTATTAATTCGCCAATGGGATCAACCTTACCCTGAAATACATCCTGTTTTATTTTGCGGCCTATGACCGCAATTTTGGCTGTAGAGGCCTCATCCTGAATGTTGATAAATCTACCTTCGGCCATCTTGGCATTTTCGATGAACTGAAAGTTGCCAGAAACACCCTGAATACCATACACCAGGGATTCCTTCCCGTAGTTCACCTGCACATTACGAACAAAATACCGGGGGGACTTGTATTCTATGGATTCTCCGAACAGCATGCCGGCATTTTCATAATTCTCATTACGAAATTGAATGCGTCTTCCCGGATTAAGTCCTTTAAATTCTTTCGAGGTGACGCCGGGCCAGGCCCACACACTTGTGGAGGCATCCTCTTCAAATTCATAAGCGATACCGTTTTGCATCCCTTGTCCAAAACCCAGAAGAATTACCAACATAAAGATCCCGGAAGCCACTGAGACGCCGGTGAGGAAAGTGCGTAATTTATTTTTTCGGATGGTGTCGAAGATCTCCTGCCATCTCTCAAGATCGAACATTGGGTTAGTGTTTACAAAATGAGATACTCTTTATAGACTATTAAAGGTCTATTTTGTTACAGTCCCAGCTGTAAAAACAATGTTAAATCTTGGAGCGCTCAGGATTTCATTTTTCGATAAATGAAGAAGAAAAGTGCTCCAATAAGGATGTACGGAATGGCCATTAGATATACAATACCGTTATTGATGCCCTCAGCAACGGCAGTATTGTCTTCACTTTCCAGCACGGCCCTGCACATGGCGCACTGTGCCTCGCCCACAAAAGGGAGTAAAAGCACAAAACACAGTAGCAGTAGTGATCGCTTTTTAAACAGAAATGTGATACTTCCGGACATAGACTAGATTCTTATTATTAATAGCTGTAATATGGTGAGATCATAACATAAACCACCACCCCGGTTATGGCAACGTACAACCAGATAGGAAAAGTGATCCTTGCTAATTTTCTATGCCTTTCAAAATTCTTTAAATAGGCTCTTGCATAGGTATGTAATACTAGGGGAATAATTGCAATAGACAAAAGAACATGGCTGATCAGAATAAAATAATACACATACCGGATAAAACCTTCACCGCCAAATGGGGTAGAGTCTGAGGTCATATGATAGGCCACATACATTCCCAGAAAGACCAGTGACAGAGCAATACAACTTGTCATCAGGTTTTGATGTAATTGTCGTTTACCATTCTTAATGGACCATACAGCTAAGATCAATAAAAGAGCTGTAAGACCATTAATAGAAGCATATATTGGAGGCAGGAAGCTTAGGGGTTCCACATCTGGGAGACGCACACCAAATAAAATAGCGACTATAACGGGGACCAAAATTGAAATGATCATAATCCCTC
>JABDQS010000265.1 GCA_013042125.1 Eudoraea sp. | reverse complement strand
GGAGCATCCTTCATTTTTACTACTTCAACCTTTTTTTCAAGAAAATCGACCGAAATATAGGCGTCTTGTTGAAAAAATCGCGATTTTCTCATGTTCTTAAGGGAGATCCTGCTGGCAGTAAGATTGGCCACACATCCATTTTTGAAAGCTATTCTGGCATTCGCAATGTCCGGAGATTTGCTGATCACAGAAACTCCGCTGGCATGTACCTCCTTTACCTCTGATGGCACTACGCTTAAAATTGCGTCAATATCATGGATCATCAGATCAAGAACAACCGGTACATCCGTGCCACGGGGATTGAATTCGGCCAACCTGTGCGTCTCAATGAACATAGGGTTTTGGATAGAATCCTTAATGGCGGTAAAAGCAGGATTAAAACGTTCAACATGCCCAACCTGACCTTTAACGCCATATTTCTTTTCAAGTACGATAAGCTCTTCTGCTTCTTCCAGTGTTTTAGTGATCGGTTTTTCAAGGAAGATATGTCTACCTTTTTCCATCGCCTTTTTGGCGCAATCGAAATGAGAAAGGGTAGGGGTAACTATGTCTACTACTTCCACGGCATCTATCAGGGTATTTATGTTGTCAAAATACCGGTATCCTAATTCTGCCTCTACTTTTTTCCCATTAATGACATCGGCATCATAAAAGCCAACCAAATCATATTTTGAGGATTCTTTTAACAGTCGCAAGTGTATTTTTCCAAGATGGCCGGCACCCAGTACTCCAACTTTGAGCATAGAACTTCAATTTTTTCAAAAATACGCAGATTAATCCTAAAACAAACCAAGCTGAGAAATACAAAATGTGGTAACTTTACGGAGATCAATACAAACTCAGGAAATTTAAAACTTTTTGAAAGACTCCTTCAAACACAAGGGAATGCGGAATCAGTTGGCAGAACTGGTTGCTTCCAAGGGTATTAAAGATGAAAAGGTCCTTGAGGCCATACGCACCATCCCCAGACACTTATTTATGGATAGCAGTTTTGAAGCCCATGCTTATCAGGACAAACCCTTTCCAATTGCAGCAGATCAGACGATATCTCAGCCTTATACTGTAGCATTTCAAACAGAATTATTAGAGGTAGAGCCAAATCATAAAGTACTGGAAATAGGAACGGGTAGTGGATACCAAACTGCCGTCCTACTGCATCTCAGAGCCAAAGTATATACTATAGAAAGACAGCTGGAACTTTTTAAGAAGACCAATTTGTTCTTTAAGAAAATGGGGTACAGGCCAAAGAAATTCGTTTTTGGTGACGGGTACAAAGGGTTGCCTGAACAAGCACCTTTTGACAGGATCATTGTTACGGCAGGTGCACCGGAAGTTCCTAAAAAATTAATGGGGCAATTGAAAATAGGAGGGAAGTTAGTGATCCCGGTAGGAAAGGGAGATCAGGAAATGCTGCGTATCACAAGAAAATCTGAAACAGAATTTGCCCAGGAAGACTTCGGTACTTTCCGATTTGTACCCTTGCTGGAGGATAAGAATTAATAAAATGATCAAAGGGGCAACTAAGCTTGTACTGCAGGTTGATCAAAACCCTATGATGTGCGGTCTAATTGTTATAACTTTTTTTGATCCTGTCTAAGCGAACTTTGCTTTCTCTCGCCTTAATGCTTTCGCGTTTGTCGTACAATTTTTTCCCTTTTGCGAGGGCTATCTTCATTTTAGCGAGACCCCTGTCATTCATAAAAACAGATAAGGGAATAATGGTGAGTCCACTGGTAGTCACCTCCTTGTGCAATTTTTTTAATTCCTTTTTATTTAGCAACAACTTGCGGGCAGCTTTGGGTTGATGATTGAAATGAGAGGCATGGGAATATTCATCTATTTGCATATTCACGACAAATAATTCTCCCTGTTCATTAAATTCGCAGAAGCTTTCAGTTATCGAAGCCTTCCCAAGCCTGATGGATTTGATCTCAGTACCGCCAAGAACAATACCGGCAATATAGGTGTCGAGCAACTCGTACTGAAAACCTGCCTTCTTGTTTTTAATATTGATCTTGTTCTTCATGGTGGCACAAAAATAAGAACAAATCTTCGAGCTCCTATGTTCATTTTGTGGAATAATCCCTGTTTCTTTGTGGAGTAAATGTGATTATGTCATCTATGTTAAAAAAATATTTCCTGATATCCTTATCGATCTTCGTTTTGTCCTGTAAGGATAGTCCGGGGGTTGAGGATGTGCAAAAGATCATTGATACCAGCATTGAAGTTGCCGGTGGGGAGCTGTATAAGACTAGCAATATTAGCTTTAGGTTCAGGGATATAGACTACGTCCTGGAACATCAGAAAGGTACAAGAGCGCTGATGAGGATGCAGTATACAGATTCAGGGACCGTTACTGATATAAAAAAAGGGAATAGTTTTGAACGGATGCTAAATGAAGAGCGTGTATCGGTTACAGATAGTATGGCAACGGTTTATGGCAATTCTGTTAATTCTGTTCATTACTTCGCCCTTTTACCTTATGGTCTCAATGACCCTGCCGTAC
>JABDQS010000261.1 GCA_013042125.1 Eudoraea sp. | reverse complement strand
GGTAGCAACCAGGCAGACAAAAATAACAGGCGAAGATAAGGATGTGATTGATTTTCGTTCACTTGCCTGGCTTCTTTTCCTGGGGATCTCGGCCTATTATTTCTCTGAACTATTCTCAGAATTCTTCCCAAAGATCCCTTCTATCATTACCCTGTCTACCATAGGTATTCTTCTGGCTCAGACTACACTGGTTCGCGGTTTAAAAGGCAGCCATGGGTTAGGTCTGTATTTGATCTATCTGTTTTTGGCCGTCATAGGAGCCTATTGCGAAATAGAGTCGGTAATAGCCTTAGAGCAAATAGGGCTTACTTTATTATTATTTACTTCCATCGCTGTGCTTTTACACGGTGTACTGGTAGTATTCTTCGGCGGACTATTTTACCGGGACTGGGAGATGATCGCTATAGTGAGTCAGGCGAACATAGGAGGAGGCACCACCGCCATTGCTCTGGCAGAGACTTTTGGGAGAAAAGAACTGATTGTGCCCGCTATACTGGTTGGTACTTTGGGAAATGCTTTAGGCACCTATCTGGGGTTTTTGGTGGTGTATTTGCTTTGATACTCACACTTTTAATCTAAACGTAATTTTCGTACCTTAATAGCTCACTCAAAAACTCAACACCATGAAAAAAACGATCCTGTTATTCAGCTGTATTATTGGAACCCTGGGGTTTTCTCAAAATACAACGATAAATAATTTAGTGGCCGACTTTGAACGGTCTAAGGCCATGTCATTAGAATATATAGATGCCATGCCTGAAGACCAATTTAGTTACAAGCCTACCGAGGGGGTGCGAACCTTTGCTGCGCAGATGCTGCATGGGGCTCAGGGAACTATAGGACTGGCCGCCAATGGCACCGGAGAAGCAGCTATTTACGGGGATATCAATATTGAACAGGAAGCCTCTTTTCAATCTAAGAGCGAAGTACGCCGTATAGTTGCCGAAAGCTTCGATTTTGCCATTGCCGGTATCCAAAATATGGACCCTGCTAAATTAGACGAAGTTGTGGTACGCGGCCCGTATAACGTCACCAGGCTTGGTTGGATCCAAAAGGCAAACGAGCATGTTGGGCATCACAGAGGTCAGTGTGCTATTTATCTCAGAATGCAAGGGATCACACCTCCTCCATATAAGTTATTTTAAGGTTCTTCAGATCACTTGGTAAATAGTTTAGATAATCGGGACAGCTTTTATTGTATTTCGTCCATAAGGTGGCTTAAATACGTAGATACTTAGCTATCTTAGAATGATGGTGTAAGATGGTCTTATTCTTATTCCACATTAACTTTAAACGCTTCACTATGAATAATCTTCAATTAACTGCGCGTTTTGTGATCCATGAAGGTAAACTTGACAAATTCAAGGAACTGGCAAGGGCCTGTATGCATTCTACACAAGAAAAGGATCCGGGTACCTTGCAATACGACTGGTATTTTAATAGTGATGAAACAGAGTGCAGGGTTCGGGAAACCTATACAGATTCTGATGCCGTTCTGGCCCATATAGGGAACTTAGGATCTTTATTGGGGGAATTATTGTTAATAACCGACTTTTATCCTGAGCTCTACGGAGCACCTTCAGAAGCATTGATCAAAGCCACCGCAGCTTTAAAGCCTAAAATATACTCTCACTTCCAGTCTTTAAAGAATTAAAAAAAACAGACGTAACTGGCCCTTCAATTTATGATATGGAGTATTGATTTCATAAATAAATGCCGGAATCGTGCGTTATAGAAATAACGAAGGAATGAATTAAACCCATTCAGCTGAGTAAACTAATACGAAATATCGCAGTAGGTTTCGCATGCCTGCTTTGTTTTGCTGCATACAGCCAGGAGCACAAAGCAGAGGATATTTTTGGCCAATGGCAGATAATTGGCAGCTTTAGGAATGGAAAACAGGTTCTTGAAGCCTTAAAGGACACCACTTCTAATAACCGTAATTACTTCATTACATTCGAGAAGGACGGCACCTTTACCTACGATGTTATTTCTCTGTCAGAAGGACAAAAAAAGGCTGCCAGAAATGGAACCTGGCACTTATCGCCAAATGGAAAACGAATTACCTTATTGGATTCGGCTGTGGACCCGGAAAAACGGAAGATCCCAGGTGATTTTATTGATTTTTCCACAGACGGTACGCTTTCTTCAAAACCCATGATATTTCCCATTTTGGAATTAACTGAGACCAAGCTGGTGCTTTATGATGAGTATCACAAGACACTTGATATTTTTCGGAGATAACAATCACACGTTCAAGGTTTGAGGTTCGTACTTCTCATTTCGTAACTCGCACTTCATATTTCCCACTTTTTATCAATTACATTAATCTCTTTGGCCTCCTCTTATTTTTTGTATTTTTAAAATCTTTCTGAAAATACATGAAATTCAAGGACTATTTTAATGAATTAAAGCGGCGTAACGTCATTAAGTCTGCAATTGCCTATTTGGTGGTAGCCTGGCTGATCACACAGGTAATTGCGACTGTATTGCCCGTATTTGGCACTCCGGATTATCTTTTAAAATGGTCGCTGATCATTTTGGCCCTGGGATTTCCAGTTTGGCTCATTTTTGCATGGGTGTATGAAATTACGCCGGAAGGCATCAGGAAAACGATCGATATTGAGCCCGATGAATCTATCTCACATAAAACTTCATCGCGCCTTAACAAGCTCATTATATCTACACTTACGTTGGCCCTCGTCGTCCTTTTAGTAGACAAATTCAGCAGTGATTCTGCACAGGTTGTTGAGTATGGTGATAAATCTATTGCTGTCATGGCCTTTGCCGATATGAGCCCTAAACAAGATCACGAATATTTCTCCGATGGTATCAGTGAAGAATTATTGAACCTCTTAGCCAAAGTGCCGGAACTCAAAGTAATAAGTCGCACCTCTTCATTTTCATACAAAGGAAAGGATACCAAGGCAACGGAGATCGGTAATGAACTCAAAGTATCTCATATTCTAGAGGGCAGCATTCGAAAAGCGGGTAATATGATACGTGTTACTGCCCAGTTGATCAATACCAGTGACGGGGCACATGAGTGGTCTCATACCTACGATCGCCAACTAGATAGTATTTTTAAGATCCAGGATGAAATAGCTGCCGAGGTAAGTAAAGAACTAAAATTATCGCTCTTAGGTGAGCCATTGAAATCCAAAACAGTTGATCCGGAAGCTTACAATTTGTACCTGCAGGCAAACCATTTAACAAAACTAACCACAAAGGAGGCTTATATTGAAGCCGAAGCCAAAATTAAAGAATCGATTGCCTTAGATTCAACGTATGCTCCCGCATGGCGGTGCCTGGCGGGCATATATGATACCGGGACCTACAATTTCAGTATTCGAGAACCTAAAGAAGGGATCCCGTTGGGGTTGGAAGCAGCTCATAAAGCCATTGAATTAGATCCGGATCTTGGGTATTCGTACGCAACCCTGGCGAGTTTACAGGAATTGAATTGGGATTTTGAAAGATCCGCCAAGAATATGAACAAAGCCCTGGAATTACTTCCTAATGACGGCATTATCATTGGCACAGCCGCACTTAATACATTTGGGGATCTGGAGAAGACCGTAA
>JABDQS010000246.1 GCA_013042125.1 Eudoraea sp. | reverse complement strand
GTACTCAACTGCATATAACCAATGGAGATAGTTTCACTCAACGCTTAAAAACCCTTCCATTTAAAGGCGATATCATCACCTGGAGGGAAATGCTCTGCGAGGGAAGAACTGAGACCAATGTAGGCAGTGAGTCATTTTGGAAAACACGCTTCGAATTCCTCCACAAGAATTACAACGTAAGCAAATCATGGTTTGTAGAAAAAACACTAAAGGAGTATCGCAGCCTTTGTAACCATAAACAGCAGGATGAGATCATACTCTGGTTCGAATATGATCTTTTTTGTCAGATCAATATGATCGCTGTTCTGAGTTGGTTAAAAACACACAGGCGTGATGCACAAATATCATTGGTTTGCAGCGGAAATGAAGACGGTACAGAAATCTTGTATGGATTATGTGATGTTGATGATGAGAAGATCCAAAACCTTTATAAAAAACGCATCTTCCTAACGCAGGATGACATAGAATTTGCAGATTATATCTGGCAACTTTACTGTAGTGATAATCCTATCCGACTTGAGAACATGTCCGATTTTGAACATTATCATTTCGATTATCTTTCAAACGCCATCAAAGTTCATTTAAAAAGGTTTCCATCTATTAAGAATGGATTGAATGAGTTAGAGAACAGAATAATGCAGCTTGCTGTGGAACAGAAGCCAAAGAGTAAAAAAGAGCTTATTCAGAATATTCTGGCCAATCAGGGTTATTACGGGTACGGTGACACTCAATTTGATCGTATAATTACCAGCCTGAAACCATTATTTTCCAGGTTCAGCCCTGTGCGTCTTTCCAAAAAAGGGAAAGATGTTCTGGAAGGAAAAACCAGTTACTATTCGCAGATCAGAGATAACGAATCATATTTAGGAGGTGCTCTGAAATACAATTTCCTCTATAATGACGAATCAGGACGGATCCTAAAATTATAACATGCATTTAGGGCCTTCAGAACTGATCCTCAACGAGGAAGGCAGGATCTATCATTTAAATTTACTACCCGAAGAACTTTCCGACCTTATAATTCTTGTAGGTGACCCCCAAAGAGTGTCGCGTGTCTCACAACATTTTGACTCTCTGGAAATTGCTCAGCACAAACGTGAATTTATAACACATACCGGCTGGTTAAAAAACAAGCGAATCAGTGTGATCTCCACGGGTATAGGCACTGATAATATAGATATTGTACTCAATGAATTAGATGCCCTGGTCAATATTGATCTGAGATCCAGAGAAGTAAAAAAGGAAAAAAAACAACTCACTTTTATCAGGGTAGGAACTTCCGGTGCCATTCAGCCAGATATAGCCGTCGATACATTTTTGCTTAGCCATTATGCCATAGGGTTCGATAATACGCTGTATTACTACAAAAGTGACACTGTTCGCTTCCCCGAGATTGAAAGGGCCTTTTTTGAACACAGCAAATGGGGAGCGCATAATTCGAAGCCTTATGTCGTAAAGTGCGATGAGTATTTGCGTCAGCATTTTCTGGAAGAAGGTGTTGTGAATGGTTTTACGGGTTCTAATGTGGGATTCTATGGACCACAGGGCAGGCATTTGAGACTACCCGCCAAAGACCCTATGTTACATGAAAAACTGTCCTCCTTCTCTTATGAAAATAGAAAATTAACGAATCTGGAGATGGAGACATCCGCTATTTATGGTTTGTCTGCCATGATGGGCCATAGAGCACTTTCATTGAATGCAATTATTGCGAATAGGGCCACCAAGAAATTTTCCAATCATCCGGCCAGGACGATAGATGATCTTATTGAATGGACCTTAAATAAATTGATCGCACTTTGAAAAAAATTCGAATAGCCGGTGTTCCTGAACATTTTAATTTTCCATGGCACATGGCCACGGAAGAAGGAGCATTTGAAGAACGGGGAATAGAGTTGGAATGGATAGACGTTCCTGAAGGTACAGGAAGAATGTGTAAACTCCTGGAACAAAATGAAACCGACCTGGCCATTATTTTAACCGAGGGTATCGTTAAAAGTATTTCTGAAGGTAACCCGGCGAGCATTGTTCAGGAATATATAAGTTCTCCCCTGCTATGGGGCATTCATGTAGCTGCAAAGAGTAGGTTTCAGGATCTTTCAGATCTGAAAGGGACCAAAGCTGCCATCAGCAGATACGGCAGCGGAAGTCATTTAATGGCTTATGTACTGGGGGAAAAACAGGGCTGGAATACCGCTGAATTATCTTTTGAAGTGATCCATACCCTCTCCGGTGCTGTTAAAGCACTGCAAAAGGGTGAAGCCGACTATTTTATGTGGGAACATTTTACGACTAAGCCTTTGGTGTCAGAGGGAGTCTTTCGAAGATTGGCAGACTGCCCTACTCCATGGCCATGTTTTGTGGTTGCCGCTAACCAAAACTTTCTTAAAAAGGATACTGCTGCTTTAAGGCATGTCTTGGAGATTATAAACAACTACACCAGGGAATTTAAAAGGATCCCCAGCATAGACAGAACACTCGCCAACAGGTATAATCTGGATCTGCAAGATATCAGGGAATGGCTTGGTATCACTCAATGGGCACAAGAACAAATTAGATCGCAAACTATTGATTTAGTGCAAGATACATTACTGAACTTAAATTTAATATCTAAGAAGTTAGCTATCAAAGAATTACTTACCAGTCTATAGTAGCGACTCCTTGATCACTCAATAGTTTATTTGTTTTTGAGAAGTGCTTGTTCCCAAACCATAATCCCCTGTTGGCACTCAACGGAGAAGGATGTCCTGAAGTTAAAATATGATGTTTCTCCTGATCTATCAAAGGGATCTTTTTTTTAGCATACCCTCCCCATAATAAAAAGACCAACCCTGTTTTTTCTTCTGAAAGTAGTCTTATAACCGCATCAGTGAATTGCTCCCATCCTTTTTTTTGATGACTCCCCGCCTCTCGGGCTCTTACGGTTAAAGTAGCGTTTAACAACAAAATGCCCTGGTCTGCCCAACGTTCCAAATTACCGCTCTCAGGATACGGAATACCAAGGTCATCCTCTATTTCCTTGAGAATATTAATAAGGGAGGGAGGGTGTTGAATGCCATCTTTTACTGAAAAACAAAGTCCATTGGCCTGATCTGGACCATGGTAGGGATCCTGACCTATGATTACTACCTTGGAGTCTTTAAAAGAACTGTGATTAAAGGCCGCAAATATCCTATTGCCCCTTGGGTAGCAGGTATGGTGTGAATATTCTTCCTTCACAAATTGAGCAAGACTTTCAAAGTAGGTCTTTGAAAATTCTTCCTTTAGATATGGCTTCCAACTTTCATGAATGGCAACCTCCATATACATCATCTTATGAT
>JABDQS010000243.1 GCA_013042125.1 Eudoraea sp. | reverse complement strand
AAGGTATGCACCGTAAATATGTAATCTTGCCTGAGGCAGTTTTTTCAGTATAAGTGGCCAGATAGATCTCTTTAAATATTCGATGGCATCAATATTGGGAGCATGTTTTCCATTACCGAGGAAGACAAAATCTGATCGTTCTTCAAAAGAGTTTTCCATATCCATAGAATCCTCTTCCTTATCTTTCAAAATAAAAGGCAAATAGCACAATAAATACGGGTCTACAGGTGTATGCTTTTGCAACCAATCCACCTCAAAATTTGAAATTATTAAGGAAAGATCGGATCTGAATATACTGGCAAGTTCGCGTTTGGTCACTTCCTGCCTGAGCCAGTAATTCGAAGTAAAGGCAATTCCTTCTCTAAAGGCTTTTTCCCTGCCTTTTCTAAGTGAATGAAGATCCTGTGTATCTATAATGCGTATTGTATGCGGTAACTTTTCAGCTACCCTCCATCCAAAATGTTCCTCGGTTAGAAAGCGATCGAATACTACGATCTGAGGTTTTAATTCAATTAGGAATTCATCAAAACTATCATGATTCAGTGTAATTGGCACAGCATCTATACCCAGCTCTTCCGTTGAAGTACTAAAAGGGGTTTTAGCAGAGGCTGATCCAAAAGTAATGTGGTAGCCTTGTTCCTTAAAGAATTGGATGATCTGAAGAGTACGTAGACCTGCAGCAGTGGCATTTGGCTCTGGCCAAATAAGCCCAATGATCAGGACTTTTTGCAGGGTATCGTTCATAATTACATCCTTGCTGCAAACTTTTGTGAGATCCGCAATCGGAGTTTACGTTCATAGTCTTCTTCCAACCACTCTTTGTAATTCTTCGTATTATTCATGATGCAGTAGGAATATTGCCTCACCCGGTATTCGATCTCTTCCTTTAGCTGTTTTGCCAGGATTCGCGCATCAAAAACATCCTCGCTGTTCTCAACACAAATTTGTGCGTGCTGCTCAATACTTCTTTCCAGAACGGTTTTTGATTTTAATCCCTGGGCAAAAACCTCTTTGTAGGTTGCTTTTATGTCGAAATCTATATCCTTCGAACTAGAAAACTTTTCCCTCAATTCCGGAGGCATTTCATAAATAAATTCCCGTTCAATATCCTCATCATTCTTAATATTCTCCAGATAAAAATCGGGGAAGTGAAAGATCTCCTGCCAATCTATGGGAGCATCCCACATTCCAAACCTGGCAATATTATTTCCCAGATCAACAACTGTAAAATCCTTTTTATCAGGCAGAATTCGCGATCCCCTTCCTATCATCTGGAAGTATAAGGTAAGAGATCTGGTGGCCCTGTTTAAAATAATGGTCTCTACAGTAGGCTCATCAAACCCTGTAGTTAAGATACTTACGGAGGTTAATATGGCGTCTGGGGTGTTAGAAAACCACTCAAGGATCTCCTTCCTTTCTGTTGCCGTATTCTTATTATCTAAATGCCTGATATTATAACCTGCTTTGTTAAAGATCTCATATACATAGCGGGAAGTATTGATTCCATTATTAAAGATGAGTGTTTTGGTGCCTTTTCCTATTTCCTCATAGGCGCTTAGCAATTTTCCAAGCATATTTTGGTTACCGTATAATTCATCTGATGATTTCACTGTATAATCCCCGCTGATACCAAGCTTCAAGGATTTTAGACTTACATCGTAATTATACATATTGGCCTTCGCCAGGAATTCTTTTTTGATCAGGGATTCAATGGACTCACCTACAATTAGTTTCTTGTAGTGATCCTTCATTGGGAGCTTAATGTTTGAGCTCAGAGGAGTTGCCGTAACACCCAGTATTATGGAGGTGTCAAAATATTTAAAGAGTTTTCTAAAAGAGTTGTAATGTGCTTCATCAATTATAACCAGCCCAACATTCTTCAGCGCAATGGTTCCTTCCTGTAAGCGGTTATTTAAGGTTTCTACCATGGCTACGTAGCACATGTGTTTATCCGCCTCTTCTAATTGCTTCACATCACTGTTGATGATCTTATTCTTAACACCAAAGCCCTTTAGCATTTTGGAGGTCTGATTGCTTAGTTCGATCCGATGAGTAAGCACCACTACCTTTTTCTTCCTATGCTCAATAAACCTTCGGGTAATCTCGGAAAAAACTACTGTTTTACCTCCACCGGTAGGGAGTTGATACAGCAGGTTGCTGTTATCCTTATCCTGGTCTAAATGTTCAAATATGGTGTGAAGGTCCTGTAATTGGTAATCGTATAGAGTCTTTTCGATATTTTCAGTTGAAATTTGCAAAAAAGTTCAATGTGTTTGGGTTATGTAATACCAGGGGGGTTACTAACACCCCAATTTTGCAAAACTAGAAGATTTTTTCCCTTAAATGAAATAAATCCCCTGAAATCTGATCTTAATATCCTCTCTCAGGATCTACCAGGTGAAGCAGCGGCTCTTTATTTATAAGTCGTTTATAGTTCTCAACAAGTTGAGGCACTACTGAAGCAGGATCAGACACACTAGCCACATGTGGGGTTATCTTAATCTTAGGATGCGTCCAAAAGGGATGATCTTTGGGTAATGGCTCCTTTTGAAATACATCCAGGCAAGCTCCGGACAATCGACCTGAATCAATAAGCGGAATCAGATCATCTTCAACCAGATGCCCGCCTCTGGCTACATTGATCAAGTAGGCCCCGGCAGGTAAAAGGGATAGTGTCTCTCTATTCAAGATCCCTTTGGTAGCATCGGTTAAAGGGAGCAGGCAAACTAATATGGTAGTCCGATTTAAAAAGTCTGTTCTACCCGCTGCTCCATCATATACTTTTATACTTGTATTTTCTTTAGGGCGTCTGGACCAGCCCACTGCTTTGAAGCCTATGTTAAGCAGGCTTTGTGCTAAGGTCATACCTAAAGTGCCGGCCCCCATGATCCCTACGGTATGATCCGATATTCGGCTGTAAGCCTGGGGTCGCCAGTTGTTTTGCTGTTGTTCCTGACAATAGAGATCCATATTCTTTAAATATCCCAAAATAGCTCCGACGACGTATTCTGACATATCTGCAGCCAATGCCGTATCAATTACTCTGGTTATAGCTACTTTTTCCGGACGTGAAGGATCGTCAAAGATAAAATCGACCCCAGCGCCAAAAGAGGCAATACATTTTAAATTTGGATATTTGGTAAGGCTGCCTTCCGGATGTTTCCAGACAATGGCCATGGTGATCTCTTCCACAGGATGAGATTCTTTGCAATGAAATACCGGGAGATACGGATATTGCTGCAAAAAGGCCTTTTTCCAAAGATCTAATTTTCCATCTTGTCTTATGAGTACTATCGCCATTTATAAATTATTATGGTTGTTCATTCAATTCTAAAACCTGGAGAAGCTGGCCAAAATCCTCTTGAAAAAACCAATCCTGCTCTTCGGTTCCTTTATAAAATCGCAAAATACGTTCTTCAAATTCCTTTATCAATGAATGGATCACAAGATGGTGAATAGCTTCTTTATAAGAATTAAGCATACTCTTATAGAACCCTTCATTCACTCTGTTAGTCCTTGCATAGCGCTGAGCTGTTTCCAGATTAAATACCATGAATTCGCCTAAAATAAATGGATCCATACCCAATGTCCTGAAATGCTTGATATATTTTTGTGCTACAGACCTGCGTGCTTTAGCCCGCTTTCTTTTAATAGGAAAGTATTCATTCGAAACTTTTGTTTTAGCCTCTTGTATAAGTTTTTCCTCCCTGGGATTGAAAACAAAATCGTAATAGGTCTTCACTAGCGGAAATCGACCATAAAGATCAAGGATCTGTAGCTCAAGATCCTTCTTTTTGAGTCCGGCCAGGTACTTTTTTAAGGCAGATTTACTCATAGGTTTACGTTGGATGTAGCTCAAAGGTACTTTTTACATTCCGAATTATACGATAAAACAGTCGGCGAACTGGGGATTTCGTCGCTGTGGGAGCTAAATATTAAAGTTCTCATAAATTATGTATAACAAGGGGGGTGTACTTTTGGAAAAGACAGAATAAAAGTGTATTATGATAGAATGTAATTTTTAAAACCATTCAGCATATATGAGGCAACTTAAGATAATCA
>JABDQS010000231.1 GCA_013042125.1 Eudoraea sp. | reverse complement strand
TAGTAAAACCGATTTAGATCAATGGGGCCTTCCTCAACTCGATTTTGACGTGGAATTTAAGGACAACGAATACAAAATGCGGGAAGATATTCTACGTCAAATTGTACTGATGTTCGAATCTGCCGGATTCAGGAATATTAATACCTATGAAAATGAAACGGGTCCCGGACTTGGAATACACGAGATGGGTGGAGCTCGGATGGGCTGGAATCCGCGTACCTCAGTTGTCAATAAAGACAATCAGGTGCATTCGGTACCAAATATCTATATTACAGACGGTGCTTTTATGACCTCTGCAAGTTGTGTGAATCCATCTCTTACCTATATGGCCTTTACCGCCAGAGCGGCAAACCATGCCGTGTCTCAATTTAAAAAAGGAACTTTCTCCTAACCTACCGGATTATGAAAAATGCATCTGCAAGAAACTTATGGGGCGATTTTTTAGACAAGCATCTGGAGTATGCCTTTGCCGAGGATCCTACGGTCACACATTTTTGTGATAATGAAAAAGATGCCAATACCTGCCTGAAATTAGTTCTTAAGGGCGTTAAAAGAGCTACCTCACATTCTTTATTAGGTTTACAATACAGAAAAGAACCTTTACCCAAAATAGGCGATTTTACTATAGTCACAGATTGGAAAGGAAATGCCAAATGTATAGTAAGGACCGTTGCCGTTAAATTAAAACCATTTTTCAGTATTCGGGGATCCTATGCAAAATTGGAAGGTGAAGGTGATAAATCTTTAGACTACTGGAAAAAGACCCATTGGGACTATTACACCAGGGAACTTGAGCCTTATGGCAGAGTACCCCGTGAAAGCATGATCATAGTCTGCGAGATCTTTGAAAAGGTCTTCGAAAGAAAATAACTTCCCCGGACTAGTCTAAAGTTATCCAGACATTCCCCCCTTTATGAGAGGCCACGCTGGCTTCAATAAAATTGAGTCCACGTACCCCATCGGTCATAGTAGGGAACTCCCCATCATTGTACGTTTCGCCACGGATAGCCTTTGCTACGCCTAAATAAATATTGGCCATAGAGTCAAAAATCCCCTCCGGATGCCCCGGTGGTAGTTTGGTGCCATCCAGTGATAACTTAGCGTTATAAGCATGTCCCGGTTTATAAACCTGCATAGCTTCTGTATCACTTATCTTGTAGAGGTAATTGGGATTTTCCTGCTCCCATAAGAGACCAAATTTCTCGCCGTAAATACGAATGGCCAGACCGTTTTCTTCCCCCGTTGCAACCTGACTGGCTCTAATGACCCCTTTTACATGGTCTCCCATGCGGATCAATGCAGTACCGTCTACATCCATTTGATTGTCTGAATAGAGATAATTAAAATCGCAGAGCAGAGACTTAATTTTTAAACCGGTCGTATACTCAACCAGGTTGAAAGCATGAACCCCGATATCTCCCATACAGGAGCTTATCCCGGCTTTTTTGGGATCTAATCTCCAAACGGTGGAGCGCTTTGCTTTATCATGTATGATAGGGTTTATCCACCCTTGATAATAACGGGCATCTACTTTATGGATCCTTCCTAATTCTCCGGCCTTGATCATTTCCCGCATTTGGCGCACCATAGGATAACCGGTGTACGTATGTGTAACAGCAAATACAGTACCTGCCTTTTTATGGGCATCCCTGAGTATTTTTGCTTCTTCATAGGTCGTGGTCATTGGCTTTTCACAAATAACATGAAAGCCATTGTCTAACAACTTCTTTGCCATAGGAAAGTGAAGGAAATTAGGAGTTAAAATGGCACATACCTGTATGCGTTTATCCTTGGGAAGTTTTATTTCCTCCTCAACCAGGGTATCAAAATCCTTGTAGATACGATCTGTTGGAACGTCAATTTCTTCGGCAAAGGCTAGACTTTCCTCATAGTTGGGATTAAATACTGCACCTGTAATTGCGTAGTTATCATTTATAAAAGAGGCTACCCTGTGTAACACTCCAATTAGGGAATCTCCCCCGCCACCTAATATTCCTAGTCTTATTTTCTTTGGCATTCTTGAAATTTTTATTTTTTATATTCTATTACTTCATTCTTAAAAAATATGGCAAATAGTACGGATACTACCAAAGCAAAAATAGCCGGGAGCGTCCAAATATTGACCCAGTCATGCACATTTTCTGATACAAGGTACATATCAGAGATCTTTCCTGCTACCCAAAAACCCATGAGCATTCCAAAACCATATGTGGCCAGCGTTATAAGGCCCTGTGCTGCACTTTTAAATTTTTCTCCTGCTTTAGAATCTGTATAAATCTGTCCCGATACAAAGAAGAAATCATAGCAGATACCATGAAGGGCGATCCCTATGATCAGCATAAAGGCAAGGTCGCCCGCATCGCCATAGGCAAAAAGGAAATACCTTACTGTCCAGGCCAACATCCCAGCAATAATGGTCAATTTAAACCCAAATCGTTTAAAAAAGAAAGGGAGTAACAACATGAACAAAACCTCTGAAGCCTGACCTATAGTCATTTTTCCAGTAGGATTTTCCATTCCTATTTCCGCTAAGAACGGGTTGGCATTTTGGTAGTAAAAAGCCAGCGGAATACAGATGAGAACAGAAGAAATAAAGAAGATCAAAAAGTTTCTATCCTTTAATAATTTAAGCGCATCTAACCCCAATATTGTAGAAATACTAACTTTCTCTTCCTTATCGGCTGTGGGTGGTGTTTTCGGTAAGGTAAAGCTAAAAAGACCTAAAACTGCAGAAGCAATTGAAACCATTAAAAAGGTGTTCTTTAACATTCCTTCACCCCTGGCTTCCGGAGAATCCCAAAGGAAGACATAACTAATGATTAGTCCGGCAACGATCCATCCTATAGTGCCAAATACACGTACAAAAGAGAATTCCTTGGCCGGATCTTTCATTTGATTGAAAGAGATCGAATTCACCAAAGCCAGTGTTGGCATGTAAATGATCATATACCCCAGTACGTATGGATAGAATCCTGTAAAATCTACCGAATTATACATTTGATACATTAGCACGGCACCCAGGAGATGTAAGACCCCAAGGATCTTTTCTGCATTAAAATAACGGTCGGCAATAAGCCCTATGATAAACGGAGCAATGATGGCCCCCCAGGATTGCGTTGAAAAGGCCATTGCTATTTCCCCGCCACTCGCATTAAGGTTATCTCCTAAAAATGTCCCCAGGGTAACAAACCATCCTCCCCAAATAAAAAATTCAATGAACATCATCAGGGACAATTGTATTTTAACTTTTGAATTCATTCTGTCTTGTTTAGTTGATTAGCGTTTGTAAAAAACATAGTCTAAGGAGATCGGTTCTATACCATGCTCCCTGAGGTCCGCCAGAATCTGGGCCCTGTGGTGTGTTGAATGATTAATTATGTGGAACAACATGTCTTGTTTGGTATTTGTGAAAAGTCGACCCTCAGAATTTTCGTAATCAATTCTTTCCTCATAATCGTCGTTACCTGTGATGATCTCGAACGTAGTACGCTGATTCTCATAATGAATATCTTCCCAGCTCTTCACATCGTGCTCCTGCCACACTTTGAGGGTAGCAGGAATACCGGCAATCCGGGCATTCCAAATATTATGTGCATTTAGGATATGGCTAAAAAGTTTAGTGCTTTTCTCAGGCACTTTTTCCAGTTCTGCAAAGGCTTCTATTAGCTGCTTGTTACAGAAAAAATTATAATCAAAGAGCTCGTTAAAGAATTCTTCCATAGGTGTGTTTCTACTTTAAGCAATATTTGCAGCGGATTTTAACATCAGGTTTTTTGTTGCCATGATCCCTTCTGCCTCTCCTAACTCATTTCCTTCATATTCAACACCAATATATCCTGTATACCCCGCATCTTTTACAATTTTCATCATTCGGATATAGTCAATTTCAGTTTCGTTCCCTTCTTCATCGAAATTGTGGGTCTTGGCACTAACTGCTTTCGCAAAAGGCATGAGTTCCTCCACTCCTTTATACAGGTCATACATGTCGGCACAGCCACTGGCATAATCCTTAGGATCATTCCTTCGTATACAGAAATTTCCAAAATCTGGTAATGTACCACAATTATCCATCCCCACTTTTGTCATCACCTCGGCTAGCATAGCCGCATTAGAGGATAACCCTCCATGATTTTCCACCAATACATTTATATTCTTCTCTTTGGCATAGGTTGCCAACTGGCTTAGGCCATCTACCGAGTTTGGGATCCAGGTTTCTGGCTCCGTACTACCCGCCAGGTTTACACGAATGGCATGACATCCCATGGCTTTGGCGGCATCTACCCATTTAAAATGGTTCTCTGCGGCCTTTTTCCGTTCCGCCGCGTTCGAAGTGGCAAGATCTCCCTGCCCGTCTATCATTATCAGCACGTTTTCCATCCCGTGTTTTTCGGCCTCTGCATTAGATTTATCTACAAAGGCGGCCATAGCTTCAGCACTGTAATTATCAGCCTTTAATTCTTTATCGTACAACTGGCTAACATATTCCAGACCGGTAAAGCCCCATTCCTTTGCTTTGGAAGCAAATGCATATGGATCCAATTCACCATTCCGGATCATTCTGTGAACAGACCATTGGGCGAGGGATAACTTAAAAAAAGGTTCCATGACCTCTTCATTACTTTCCATTCCTGTTTCTTCAGATCCCTCTTTTTTTGCTTCTTTACAGCTATAGATCCCCAAAACGGACAGCCCTATTCCGGCTACCGCTGAATTCTTAACAAAGTTTCTTCTTTTCATATGAGTGTTTCTTAAATAGTGAATCTGTTTGTACTTCTTTTAAAAATGGAAAATAGTTTATCTGTATTAATAATTGGCTCTTAATTTCAGAAATCTAAAAAAAGCTAAAGTTTAACAGGGATTCGGTAAGAATTAGGCCGTTTAAATGTAGAAAATTAATTTTATAATTTATACATTTAGCCGACAAACAATATACTTAAATGAGTAAATTTTATTACAATGAAGAGCAAGATTCGTACGATGCTATTGTTGTTGGTACGGGTATTAGTGGGGGTTGGGCCGCCAAGGAATTATGTGAAAAAGGGTTAAAAACACTTGTGCTGGAACGCGGAAGAATGGTAAAGCACCGCGAAGACTATCCAACGGCCAATATGGATACCTGGGACTTTCCCAATAACGGGGAATTACCCCCGGAAGAAGCGGCAAAGCAATTTAAACAGGCGCGTACCGGTTATACAGTAAAGGCTCCTCATAACTTTTGGTTCGTGAATGATCTGGAACATCCATATAATGAAACAAAAAGATTCGACTGGATGCGTGGATATCATGTTGGAGGAAGATCTCTGCTTTGGGGACGTCACAGCTATCGCTGGAGCGATCTGGATTTCGAAGCAAACAAAAAAGAAGGCATTGCCGTAGACTGGCCGGTCAGATATAAAGATATTGCTCCCTGGTATACCAAGGTTGAAACCTATGTTGGGATATCCGGAGAGACCTTAGGCCTTCCGCAATTGCCGGATAGCGTGTTCGAACCCATGATGGAGCTCAATTGTGTGGAACAACATGTTAGAGAGCAGATCGCCGACAACTTTGACGGCCGGGTGATGACTGCAGGGCGTGTAGCTCATATTAACAGCACAAAAAAATTTGAAGGAGACGGCAGATCAAAATGTCAATATAGAAACAGGTGTATCAGGGGGTGTCCTTTTGGTGCCTATTTCAGCAGTAATTCATCAACTCTTCCTGCGGCCGAGGCAACAGGAAACATGACCCTAAGACCAGATTCAATAGTGCATGAGGTAATGTACGATCCTGATACAAAAAAGGCAACCGGGGTAAAGGTTATTGACAGGGTTACCAAGGAAACCTTGGAATTTAAAGCCAAGGTAATATTTCTGTGTGCCTCTTCCATTGCCTCCACATCAATCCTCATGCAATCTAAGTCTGACCGTTTTCCAAACGGGATGGGGAA
>JABDQS010000226.1 GCA_013042125.1 Eudoraea sp. | reverse complement strand
ATACTGCATAAATACCAGGTTCCATATCTCAATAACAAGGGGATGGTCCTTATTCACCAGGCTTTCGCCCGGAACTTTTGCCTTCTCCTCTTTGGAACGAATATCTACATGGATCTCAGAGCAAGGACCGCATGGGCCCTGGTCTCCCATTTCCCAAAAATTGTCTTTTTTATCTCCAAAAATGATGCGGTCTTCCGGCACTATTGCCTTCCACAATTCAAGAGCTTCAGTATCCATCTCCAGGGCATCGTCATCCTTGCTTCCTTCGAACACTGATACATACAGACTCTCCTTATCAATTTTATACACTTTGGTAAGCAGTTCCCAGGCCCATTGAATGGCTTCCTTTTTAAAATAATCGCCAAAACTCCAGTTACCCAGCATCTCAAACATGGTATGGTGGTAGGTGTCTTTTCCTACTTCTTCCAGATCATTGTGTTTGCCACTTACCCGCAGACATTTTTGCGTATCGGCAACACGCAAACTTTTGGATTTACTATTTCCAAGAAAAAACTCTTTGAACTGATTCATCCCGGCGTTGGTGAACATCAAAGTAGGATCGTCCTTAATGACCATAGGTGCAGAGGGAACAATAGTGTGGTTTTTGCTCTTAAAAAAAGCCAGGAAGTGCTCGCGTATTTCGCTGGAAGTCATATAAAAAGGTAAGGTTTTACTAATTTTAACGCTATCTACAAAACAATTTTTATATTTGTTTGTTTTGATACAATGGAAGCACAAAAATAGGATAATTTACATTCATGTCTAAAGTTAAGTACTATTACGATCCGGACACGCTCTCTTATCGTAAAATAGAGCTAAAGAAATCCCGACGATATAGAAATCTCTCTCTATTTATTCTGGGATCTGCACTCTTTGGTTTTCTTGGCTTGATATTGCTTCTGAATACTAATATTTTAAATACGCCCAGAGAATTATCCCTTGCCAGAGAAGTAAAGAACTACGAGCTCCGTTTTGAACTACTCAATAAAAAAATGCAGCAAATAGAAGAGGTGCTGGCCAATATTGAAGACCGGGACAACAACATCTACCGCTTGTACTTTGAGGCCAATCCTATTCCTGAGGAACAACGCAGGGCAGGTTTTGGAGGTATAAACCGATACAAGTCACTGGAAGGGTTCAATAATTCAGAGATGATCACCGCTACCACCAAAAGACTGGATGTAATACAAAAACAAATGGTCATTCAATCCAGATCGCTCGATGAGATCACAAAACTGGCCGAAGACAAGGAAAAATTATTAGCTGCAATACCCGCTATACAACCGGTAAACAATGAAAATCTAACACGGATGGCCTCCGGCTTCGGCTGGCGATCCGATCCTTTTACCAAGGCACGAAAAATGCATTGGGGTATGGATTTCACAGCTCCCAAAGGGGTCCCTATATACGCTACAGGAGATGGTACTGTAAGCAGAGCAGATAACAGGGCCTCGGGATATGGAAAACACATCCGCATAGATCATGGGTATGGGTATATGTCTCTTTATGCGCACCTCAGTAACTACAATGTTAAACGGCGCCAGAAAGTAAAACGAGGAGATCTTATCGGATTTATTGGAAGTACGGGAAGGTCTGAAGCGCCTCATGTACATTACGAAGTGTGGAAAGATGGTCAGCGTATCAATCCAATTAATTTCTATTATGGCAGTTTAACTGCTGAGGAATTTGAGAACATGCTGAAATTTGCAAATCAGGAAAATCAATCATTGGATTAATGCACATAGAGCTCCCGGAAAAGAGATATTACGGTATTGGCGAAGTTGCCAGGGCCTTTGAGGTGAACACCTCTCTCATCAGATTTTGGGAAAAGGAATTTGACGAATTGCAACCCAAGAAAAATGCTAAGGGAAACCGCAAATTCACCCCGGATGACATCAAGAATTTACAGCTCATCTACCATTTAGTAAAAGAACGTGGCTTTACCCTGGATGGAGCTAAAACCCACCTCAAAGAAGAACGCAAGAAAACACTCTCTAACTTCGAGATCATTCAGAAACTGGAACGGGTAAAGGCCGAGCTTATCAAGATCAAAAATCAGCTCTGATGTAACATTCAGATGCTTTTTACTACAAATAGATACCTAACTTAAAATTTAGAACACTTATGAAAAAATGGTTAATTCCCGTAATTATCCTGGCGGTTGTTGTCTTTGGGATCTACCAATGGGCCGTAGGCTTTAATAACACTGCTGTTGAATATGAGGCTAATGCGAAAACTGAATGGGCCGATGTGGAGAGCAGCTATCAAAGGCGAAACGATCTTATTGGTAACCTTGTGAAAACAGTACAGGGCGCCGCCGATTTTGAGCGGGGAACCCTTACCGATGTTATTGAGGCAAGGGCCAAGGCCAGCTCTACCAATATCGATATTAATGATCTGACCCCGGAGAAAATGGCAGCTTTTCAGCAGGCGCAATCTGGTCTGTCCTCTGCCCTATCGCGCTTATTGGTTACTGTAGAACGCTATCCGGATCTTAAGGCGAACCAGAATTTCCTCGATTTGCAATCACAATTGGAAGGAACAGAAAACAGGATCAATGTAGCCAGGGACCGGTATAATGATGCCGTAAATATTTACGATATCCACACCACCAAATTCCCGAATAAATTGCTTGCCGGATGGTTTGGTTTTGAAGAAATGTCAAGATATCAGGCCAGTCCCGGATCCGAGAATGCCCCCGATGTGAACTTCGAATTTGACTGATCCTATGGCAGAATCCAAGGTAGAAGCTTTTTTATCGCCGCAGGAAGAGCAAGAGGTGGTCAATGCCATTTTGAAGGCAGAAAAAAATACCTCAGGCGAGATCAGGGTTCATATTGAACCTGCTACAACCCTGGACCCTTACGAAAGGGCGCAGGAAGTGTTTCTTACTCTGAAGATGGAAAACACCAAGGACTCTAACGGCGTACTTCTCTATATTGCTGTGAACGATCGCACTTTTGTTATATATGGGGACAAAGGCATTAATGAGGTGGTATCCAAAACATTTTGGAACGACACCAAGGATGTGATCCAAACTCATTTTAAAAAGGGCCAATTTAAACAAGGTATAATAGAAGGTGTATTGAAGGCAGGGGAGGAATTAAAGGCCCATTTTCCCTACAGTTCTGATGACACCAACGAATTGAGCAATGAGGTATCTAAAGGCTAGCATCTTATTACTTTTCCTGTGCAGCATTTCCGTTGCCCGCGGGCAATTCACTATTCCGGAAAAACCACAACTTCAGACAAGCGTATACGATTATGTATCGCTTCTATCCAATAGCGATAAGGATGCCCTAAAGCAAAAACTAATACGCTATTCAGACACTACCTCAACTCAGATCGTGGTGGTTATCATTGCCTCTACAGAAGGAGAGAATATCAATTATCTGGGAGCTCAATGGGGTGAAGAATGGGGTATTGGCCAGGCCAGAGAAGACAATGGGGTGCTGATCCTGGTGGCTAACGATGACCGCAAAATTGCCATCAACACCGGGAAAGGGGTAGAAGGCTCGCTTACGGATGCCATGAGCAAGCGTATCATTGATATAATGATTGTCCCGGAATTCAGAGAGGGGAACTATACAGCCGGACTTAACAAAGGTGCCGATGCCATCTTTCAAGTACTCAATGGTGAGTTCCAAAAAGCATTGGAAGACAATAGTGCCCCCGCAAATAATGCTGGGAAAGCTGCTTTTATTTTCATCTTTGTTGTCTTTGTAATTTTCATTATTGTCCTTATCATCATTATTGCCAACCGTAAGAATAAAGGAGGGGGTAAAGGAGGCGGACGAAACAAAGGACTGGATATTTGGGATGTTATCATCCTCAGCAATATGGGTCGTGGCGGCTATAAAGGAGGTTCCGGCAGCTTTGGCGGAGGCGGCTTTGGCGGAGGCGGTTTTGGAGGTGGTTTTGGTGGAGGTAGCTTTGGAGGCGGAGGTGCCTCAGGGGGCTGGTAACAGGCAACCATTATAGAGTCTGTCCATCTTATATGTAAATCATTGTTTCGTGCCCAGAATAATCCTGTTTACCTTAATTAGTTTTGCTTTAATAAGTTGTTCAGAAGAAAAGAACACAGATTGTTCTTTAGTGTTATGTGCGGCAGATGATTCCATCAAACTGGAGCTCATTGCCGATGGGGAGAATGTCATTTCCAATGGTACTTATTCCCTTGAAAATATTGATGTGTCAGGAAATTCAGCAGAAGAGATCAGGATTCAGGTCTTTCCCGATACCCAGGGTGCAACTACCGGACTTTTAGAGATCTCAAGCGTTGACTGGCAAGCGGGGACCTATAGCTACACTATTTCTTTGGGCACGGACTACGAATTTGATCTGGAGGTAACTTTTGGTACTACCAGCGATCCCTGTTGCGGAGATCGACTTACAGTTAGGATGCTCAATTCTGATGAAGTTTTCATAGAAGTTGAAGCCTATTCTTCTTTCTATACAATAATTCTGAATTAGGGCATCCCTATTTCTTCCTCATAAAAATGGATACCGGAACTCCGGTGAAGTCAAAATTTTCCCGAAGTTTATTTTCCAGAAACCGTTTGTAGGGCTCCCGTACATACTGAGGCAGGTTGCAGAAAAATGCAAACTGCGGATAGGGCGTTGGCAGTTGGGTAATGAATTTGATCTTTACATACTTCCCTTTATATGCAGGAGGAGGTGTGTGTTCAATAATGGGGAGCATTACATCATTCACTTTCCGCGTAGGGATACGTTTACTTCGATTCTTGTATACTTCCACCGCAGTTTCAATGGCTTTATAGATACGTTGTTTGGTAAGCGCCGAAATAAAAAGTATAGGAACATCTGTAAAGGGCTCCGTGGCCTCTTTTATTTTCCGCGTATATTCTTTCACCGCATGGGTGTCCTTCTCTAACAGATCCCATTTATTGACCAGGATCACGATCCCTTTGTTGTTCCGATGCGCCAACCAAAAGATATTCTCTACCTGCCCGTCAAATCCCCTGGTAGCATCCAGCAGCAATAAACATACATCACAGTGTTCGATGGCCCTTACGGAACGCATCACAGAATAGAACTCAAGGTCTTCCCGTACTTTGGCTTTACGCCGAATCCCTGCTGTATCTACCAGATTGAATTCAAAACCAAACCGATTGTATTTGGTATCGATACTATCTCTGGTTGTACCGGCAATATCGGTCACTATATAACGCTCTTCCCCTATTAGTGCATTGATAAATGATGATTTCCCCGCATTGGGTCTTCCTACTACAGCAAACCTGGGCAGCTCACTTTCAATTTCAGGTTTCTCGGGCAGTGCTTTTACCAACTCGTCTAACAACTCTCCGCTTCCACTTCCATTCATGCTGGAGATCGGAAAGTATTCCCCAAGGCCCAGGGAATAGAACTCCACAGCATCTTGTAACCGTTGATTATTGTCTACCTTGTTGATAACCAAAAAAACCGGCTTATCTACACGGCGCAGCAATTTGGCCACATCCTCATCCATCCCGGTTACACCGGTTTCTACATCCACCATAAAAATGATGGCATCTGCCTCGTCTATGGCAAGTTCTACCTGTTTGTCTATCTCTTTCTCAAAGACATCATCACTCCCCAGCACATAGCCACCTGTATCGATCACGGTAAACTCCCTGCCATTCCAGTCGCTTTTTCCATAATGACGATCTCGTGTTACTCCACTCACCGCATCAACAATGGCCTCACGGCGTTGAATAAGTCGGTTAAAAAAAGTAGACTTACCAACGTTGGGCCTTCCCACAATAGCAACAATAGCGCTCATAGCTTAAAAACTTGGGCACAAAGGTAGTACTAATCACCCAACTTACAAGCGAATACCATTCCTACTTATTTGTCACCAAACTGCATAAAAAGTTGAACAAATAGACCATTAAATTGTACCTTTTAGGACATAGAACCAACTAATGAAACCCATACCAAACAAAATTGTACTAAGGCCCCGCTTTCAATTAGAGCAGAAAGCGGACAAGGGACAGCTGCTTGGCAATTTTGAAAAAACAAAACGTCCACCTTATCTCATAAAACGTTTGGATGACCATGTCTTTATTAAATTCAACAAACAAGAAGTGCATTTTTGGTCGCCCCAACTTCAGCTGGAGATCGTTGAGAAGGAAGAAGGCGGAAGTACCTTATATGGTTTATTTGGGCCCAACCCTACCCTATGGACCTTCTTTATGTTTTTGCATTTTGGCGTAGGTACTTTCTTCGTCATTTTCGGGATATGGGCCTACAGCAGTGCGGCCCTTGACAAACCATATAGCTGGCAGCTGGGTATAATGGGTTTTTTGGTAATACTCTGGTTTGTACTATATGCCTTTGGAAGGGCGGGTAAAAGGAAGGGTAAACCACAAATGGAAGCACTTTATTCCTTTATGGAAGAGATCCTTGCAAAAGGCTAGAGGTCAGGATTGATAGCCAAAACGACGTAGCTGTTTACTATCACTTCGCCAGTTCTTATTTACTTTTACATAGAGTTCTATGTGTACCTGTTTGTTAAAAAATTGTTCAAGATCGCGGCGGGTCTCGATCCCCACTCTTTTCAGAGCACTCCCTTTGTGCCCTATCAGAATACCTTTTTGCGAATTGCGCTCTACCATGATGACCGCTCCAATGC
>JABDQS010000218.1 GCA_013042125.1 Eudoraea sp. | reverse complement strand
AAGTAAGAGCTATGAAACAATTCCGAATATCTACAGTTGTAGTAATAATGACATTAGTTTTAGCGCTAAATGTTCAGGAGGTCCAGGGTCAGCAGGTTGAATGGCTTAGCTGGGAAGAGGCAACTGAGTTAGCACAAACTGAGGCCAATCCAAAAAAAATATTCATTGATGTGTATACCGACTGGTGCGGTTGGTGTAAACGAATGGATAAGGATACTTTCCAAAATCCCGAGGTTGCAGCTTATATGAGCGCGAATTTTTACATGGTAAAGATGGATGGGGAAGGGAAAGATCCCATAGAATTTAAAGGAAAGACTTACACGTATGTGCCTTCCGGAAGAAGAGGGTATCATCAGTTTGCAGCCTCCTTGCTGCAAGGCCGACTAAGTTATCCTACGGTGGTATTTCTGGATGAACAATTAAACATGCTCTCACCGGTTCCCGGCTATCAAAAACCAGAACCTTTTTTAAACATTGCCCGTTATTTTGGGGATAATGTGTACAAAGAAAAAGATTGGAAAACCTATAATGGTCAAGGTAAATAAGAAAGTTTACCTACTGTAATTAGGAGATTCTTTTGTAATGGTCACATGATGTGGGTGGCTTTCAGTGATCCCGCTACTGGTGATCTTTACAAAACGCCCGCTCTCTTTGAGGGCAGCAATATCTTTCGCTCCACAATACCCCATACCGGCTCTTATTCCACCTATAAATTGATGGATACTTTCAAAAAGATCTCCTTTATATGGCACTCTGCCAACGATCCCTTCAGGCACTAATTTCTTGATATCATCCTCCACATCCTGAAAATACCTATCCTTGCTCCCTTGTTTCATGGCCTCTACAGAACCCATTCCACGGTACGACTTAAACTTTCGTCCTTCGTAAATTATAGTTTCTCCGGGGGATTCCTTTGTACCCGCCAATAATGATCCTAACATTACCGTATCCGCTCCGGCTGCTAAAGCCTTAGGGATATCGCCTGTATAGCGTATTCCTCCATCTGCGATCACAGGAACACCACTTCCCTTAATAGCCGCTGCCACCTCCAGAACTGCCGAAAATTGCGGAAATCCAACACCGGCAACTACGCGTGTTGTACAAATAGATCCGGGGCCAATTCCGACTTTTACTGCATCTGCACCGGCCTCCACCAAATACTTTGCAGCTTCACCTGTAGCAATATTACCTACGATCACCTCCAGAGAGGGAAACTTCTTTTTTACTTCTTTTAATACAGACACTACACCCTTGGAATGTCCGTGGGCAGTATCTATTACCACGGCATCTACACCGGCCTTTACGAGGGCAGATGCCCTATCAATAACGTCTGGAGTTACACCCAATGCTGCCGCCACTCGTAACCTTCCGTATTGATCCTTATTAGCAATAGGTTTCTGCGTTAACTTGGTAATGTCCCGGAAAGTAATAAGGCCTATCAGTTTATAATCTCCATTTACAACAGGTAACTTCTCTATCTTATGGGCCTGTAAAATCTCTTCTGCCTCTGCCATGGAAGTTCCTTCTGCAACCGTAACCAAATTCTTTGAAGTCATTACCTCAGATACAGGTCGGTCGTTATTCCTTTCAAATCTGAGATCCCGGTTGGTCACGATCCCAATAAGTTTTTGATCTTTATCCACAATAGGGATACCTCCAATGCTGTGCTCCTTCATATTAGCCTTGGCGTCTCTTACCAACGCATCTTTCGGCAGTGTTACCGGGTCAAGGATCATACCACTTTCTGCTCGTTTCACCTTTCTTACCTTCATCGCCTGATCCTCAATACTCATATTCTTATGAAGAACTCCTATGCCACCTTCCTGTGCCATTGCAATAGCCATTTTGGATTCGGTCACCGTGTCCATAGCAGCAGAAACAATGGGGATGTTGATGGTAATATTACGGGTGAACTTAGTTTGGATATTTACATCTCTCGGTAAAACGTCAGAAAACGCGGGTACCAACAGGACATCATCGTAGGTGAGTCCTTCTCCAAGAATCTTATTTAGATGAGCTTCCATGCAATTAAGGATTAATTGCGTGCAAATGTACGTTTTTTTTAACGGACAAAGGATATGCCTGCGTAGTTTTTAAAGGGCCAGTGTTGTGGTAAGATTTCTCTAACAAATTGATAACGAGAATGTAATCAAATTTTATTTAGAAATGTTCTAAATAAGTTTTTTCGTCACAAGAAAAGTCTATAGATTTGCCCTTTGAATTAAGTCTATTTATATTTAGTCTAAATAAAATGAAGTATACTGCAACCTTCCTGATTACACTTCTATCCTCAATCACTATTGTAGCCCAAAATGGTAATTCATATGAACAAACAAGAGACTCTAATCTTGTAAGGCTAGACGAAGTAGTGCTCTCAGCCAACGTCATCCTTGGCAGCAA
>JABDQS010000200.1 GCA_013042125.1 Eudoraea sp. | reverse complement strand
TCGTATATTACTGCCAAAAAGAGCCACAGAAGTACGGCATACCCAAAACCTTTGATCTTATTCTCATTGGAAATAGCAATATTAAAGGCCAGGGCGGTAAAAATAAGTGTCAAAAAGGCACCGGTTACCAATAGAAGAGAAAAATCAAAAATGGCATCACTTCTGAAACGGCCGTACAAGATAAATGGAATGCCCAACCCAAAGACTAAACTAAAAGTAAGTGAACTTGCCACCCCTAAATATTGTCCGAGAAAAATGGAAGAACGGGGAATGGGTTGTGCCAGCAATAGTTCTGTGAATTCTTTTGAATTATAATAATACATGATGCCAAAAATGGTACCAATAAGAGGTACCAGCACTATGATGACATTCATCAAAGTAATAACCGCTTTGGAAACGTCATTATTCAAGAATAGCAATACAAATCCCAGTAATAAATAGAACAGGAAATAGACATAGCTCCATCTGCTTCTTATGAGATCGTAAAAACTATATTTTAAAATCTTAAGCATTTTATTATTTAGATGTAATTGCCGCTATGGCATGTTCAAGATTGTGTTGGCCTGTCTTTTTCTGCAACTCGGTAACTCCTCCTTTAAAATAGATCTTCCCTTCGAGCAGATAAATTATCTCATCCGCAACTTCGGCCACAAATTGCATAATGTGTGAGCTTATTAAAATTGTTTTTCCCTTGGCTTTCTCCTCCTTGATCAGTTTCTTAAGTTGAATCAATGACGCCGGATCCAATCCTGTTGTGGGCTCATCCAGAATGAGTAGCGGGCTGTTGAACATAAAGGTGAGTACAATGTTTACTTTTTGCTTGGTACCTCCCGAGAGGTTTGCCAGCTTTTTGTTCATAGAAGTTTCTAATCCAAACAGTGAAACAAGATCTTCCTGCCTGTCTGGCTGTTGTCTCAGATCTTTGATCATCTTGAACAACTCCTTTACTTTTATGTTCCCGGGAAAATTGGCGATCTGCGGAAGATAATTTATTTGACTTCGGTAACGCCAGGTATTTCTGATAGGCGCTCCCATAACCTTAATGGCTCCTTTATTTGGAACTACCATACCTAAAATACATTTTATAAGAGTAGTCTTCCCGGAACCATTGGGGCCCAGAACAGCAAAGATTCCACCTTCCTCTATTTGAAGGTCCAAGCCCATCAGGACCTTATTCTTGCCAAATCTTTTATATAAAGAGCTTACGTCAATCATTATTGTTTCTTCATCAATGGATTTGCATCCACAAGTTTATCGGGAGTGAAAACGGGGGATACCTTTTCGGAAAAATCGATGATATCCATAAATAAACTGCGTAAAAGGATAATAGTTTCAGGCGTGCGATTCACAATATAGGAAAACAGCTTTACGGGTCTGTAGGGAACATCTCCCACCCCATCCTTGTCAAGATCATAGCCCGTATAATCACTCCAATAATTCTGATCAAAAACATTGTCATTCATCCTGCTATTATAAGAGATGTCAAAGGAGTTATACAAAAAATTATTATTCCTGAATGAATTGGTATAGCAAGCCCCCAATACCTTAACCGCCCATCCATTACTTATAAAATTGTTGTTATTGTACTGAATTCGGTTCGAGCCTTCAATATTTATTCCAATAGTATTTTCTTTGAAAGTATTGCCCGTTATTTCAGCATCATTGATTTCCTTGAGCAACATACCAAATGCGGCAGCTCCCCAATTTTTACGAAATGTGTTGTTGAGCATTTTTATTCTTTTGGAAAACATGACGGCCACCCCTGCGCCATTATTCTCAAAGGTGTTATTTGTATAAATGTCATCATTCGAGAACATAAAATGCAGACCATACCTCAAATTTTTCGTACTTATATTATTATTAATAGAAATGTTGTCGGAAAATTCCAGATAAATTCCATCACGCACCCCCTGAACAATATTTCGATCAACTTCAACATTTTTAGAGTACCAAAGTTGTATGCCATTACCGGAATTGTACTCGTCAATGGCATCACCTATGATCTTGTTGTTATATACTCTTCCATTATTCGATCTTTCCAGATAGATCCCAAAAAACAAGTTCTCCAGCACCACATTTTGAATAAGATAATTTTCACTTTTTACAACGCGAATAGCCGCCCAGTCTGTGGTATAGCTTGTGCCAACGTTTTTAATAAAGAGTCCGTCTACAGTAACACTGTCCGCCACAATGCGGATGATCTCCCCCTGATCTTCTCCATCGATAATAGGGTAATCTTCTCCTAACAAAGTGAGAGGTTTATCAATGACAATGTTGTATTCGGGATACTTACCTTTTTTTATTTGTAGGGTGTCATGGTTTGATGCTAGTGAAATGCCTTCTTTTATAGTCTTTACAGTACACGTTGGGCAAACCTCGATTACCTTGGAATGCTGTGCCTGTCCAACCAAGCACAATACACCTACTAAAAAACAAATGAATATTCTCATTGAAGTTTTATCTAATGATCAAAAACTTGGAATTTTCCTTGGCCACAACCGAATGTACAGTTTCTTTTGGGAAATTAAAATGCTGCCGGGTATTCAGGTTGTATGTTGTTCCATTGATGTGAAATTCGATGGTTCCTTCCAGGACAACCAATTCCGCATTCCTTGGAGATGTGTGTTCGGGGAATAAGGCGTCCTTTTCCAGCGAAATACAGAGAATTTCCAGATTGGAGGCTGTGTTTAATTTTTTTACTTGTAAAGCATTGTACTTCTGTGTTTTTATTACATCATCTATTAGGTACATACTTAGCGGATTAAGAGGGTTTATTTCTTGAATCGTTGCTGCAATTCATCCCAGGACAAGAGCATTCCCTGATTAGCATCATGGACCCTTTCGGCAACTTCTCTGCTTTTAAAAGCTGTGAGAAACTCACCCATAGGGCTTGGAATATTGTTACTGATAAGATATGTAGCCTTGGTAGCATTGGTCAATTCACCGGGAGCGTCATAATCATTGACAAGGAACAGGGCAACCGTTGTCTGATCTATCTCCTTGAGGTAATTCATCATACATTCCACGGCATCGAACTTAAATATCTTGCCTTTTTTAGTGACAAATTCAGCTGCATGTTGTTTGTCCACGATGGTCATACTGCAGTATTGGCAACCATCACTACCGTAGTTTATAGGTGCCGGGCCAATATTACAGGAGGTAAGTCCTATCATAAATAAGCCTACGATACAATATGTTACTTTCATCGATTTTCGATATATCATATGCCTATTCATTACCAATTTCTACCCTGGATTGACGCTGCTTTCTGCCCATAAAAAAGGCTACTACTGTGAGCATCATCCCTGTGAACATAAACCATGCCCCTGTTGAAGGCAGAGAAGTAACATCAAAATTCAACATTTTTGTATGTCCGAAAAGAGGTGGTTTGTAGGTCATAGGTGTCCCATCCGGATTGGCAAGTTTCATGATAGCATGGGGATCCAAATTAGTTCCGTAATCAACCATCCATTCATTAAAATCATACATTCCCATAACTCCCAGAACAGACATCAGTATAAACCAGCCTAAAAACCATTTGTAGCTTACTTTACCTGCATAGCCCAACAGTCCGATTAGCGTTCCCAGAAAGATCATTATTCCTATAATAAGTGGAAACGTACTAAATTCCCACATATCCTCAGGCTTGGGTAAGGTCTTCATTCCAATATAATGGTTTAGCCCGTCTATATTCTGTATGTCGAACTCATTTACATCCCTGATGCCATCGATATGAATATTGATCCCCAAGGGATCAGGGTATTGGGGGGCACCCAACATTATGTTCCACAATGGAAAGACAAATAATCCCAATAAAAGTAAGGGCCCTACCATCATGATTATACTCGCTTTTTTCATCTCGCTTCTTAATTAAATAACTTCACAATATGCGTGGAGAGTATTGTTTTGACTTTCTTTTGATTTAAAAGCGGATAGATACTATAAACCTACCCGCTTTTATTCCACCTAATTTTGATCTTCTATTAAACAATTTACTCACCTAATGTCCATGATAGTTCTATGTTAGAATTCGCTGGAGATACCCTAACATAACCTTGCATTTCCTGATGCAGGGCAGAACAGAAGTCGGTACAATAAAATGGCCATACTCCAACTTTTTTAGGTTCCCAAACGGAAGTTTTGGTTTGTCCCGGCATAACCAGTATCTCAGAAGTATTCTGACCAATAATTGAGAAACCGTGCGGAACATCAAAATCTTGTTCATGGTTGGTAATATGGAAATATACCTTATCCCCAACCTTAATACCCTCTATATTATCTGGTGTGAAATGACTTCGAATAGTGGACATATAGACATGTACTTCATTACCAGTACGTTCTACCCTTGCCTTATCTGGTGTTGGGGTTGCATAGGGATGCTTATTCTCATCAAGTCTGTAGATCTTTTGTGATTTAGGTGCCAGAAGTTCTGCAGGACAACCTGCGGCGTAGTGAGGCTCACCATGTGTTGGGAAATCATAGATAAGTTCCATTTTCTCTCCAGATATGTCATAGATCTGTGCTGAGTGTTCCATTTCAGGGCCTGTCGGTAAATATCTGTCCTTGGTGATCTTGTTCATAGCCACAACATACTTGCCAAAAGGCTTTCTCGAGTTTCCTCCGGGAATCATAAGGTGACCTACGGAATAGTACGTGGGTTTTCTATCGATGACCTCCCAGGATCCAACATTCCATTTAACCACTTCTGAAGAAATGAAGAAGGTAGTGTAGGCATTTCCCTGGCCATCAAATTCTGTATGCAGTGGTCCTAAACCTCCGCTCTTTACAGTACCCGCCAGAACTTCTTCAAACTTTAGAATAGGAATGCCATAGGCTTCTCCGTCAAATTTTTCACCTTCTATGGCTGCCAGCATTTTATCAAAGGAGTGGACTGTAATGTCAGCAGACAATTTTCCACTACCAATTATATATTGACCCGTGGGATCCACATCACAACCATGAGGAGATTTTGGAGTGGGTAAGAAGTACACCGATCCGGGTATTTTCGTTGGATCTACTGTAATGACCTCTTTTTTCATGGTAGAGGTTCCGGTATGGGTTTCTTCATCATACACGTTGTGTGCATAATTAGCCGGCATCTTCGTACCGCCTCCATTTTTGACATACTCTTCTATTTTCTTCCAGTTAATAGCGGCGATAAAATCCTTATCATTTTGTGAAGCCATTACTTCCAATAGGGAATTGGCTTCTTCCGTATTATAGGTTGAAAAGAAGAACCATCCGTGCGATTTTCCACGACCGGGATGTGATAGGTCATAATTGAAACCAGGCATAAGGACCTGGAATTCCAGATTTAAACGACCATCGTCCGGGGCAACACTAATGAAAGATAAGGCACCTTTAAAATTACCTTTATATTCGTTTATAGGCATATCGCGCTGTGGAACAGGGACTGAAAAACGTGTGCCTGCCACCACATATTCGGTATTTTCCGTGATAAAGGAAGAACTGTGATTCCCCGCACTGTTAGGGATCTCCATGATCTCCTCAGTCTCAAAAGTACTCAGGCTTATCCGGGCTATCCTCGGAGTATTGTTCCCATTGATAAAGATCCATCTCCCATCCAATTCTCCATTGGTCTGAGAAATATCGGGGTGGTGGGAATCATCCCATGGAACAAATCCAAAGGAAGTATTTAACATGGGTTTGGTTTCTTCAGAATACCCATACCCTGAGGTTGGAAATTGCGAGAAAACAGGTATTTCCTTAAACATACGTCCAGACGGAAGACCGTAAACAGTCAGGTTACCGCTGTACCCACCTGAAAGGAAGGCGTAGAATTCATCTTGTTCTCCCGGGGCCACATATACTTTTTCAGCAGCGCTGGAAGACAATGCCCCATTAGAGGACTTGCCTGCGTCATTACAACCGGTAAAGACCATCACCAGTCCTAAAAAGGCAAGCGCGGAATATTTAATTTTTATCATTGTATCTGTTTTTATGGTTTAATTGATATCTGTTATTCTTCGGCCGGAGGCAACATTACTTTATCCACTACATGAACAATTCCGTTACCTGCATTAACACTGGCAATGATCTTAGCCCCACCTACATAAACCTCACCTTCTTTTACTTCAACGGGAGCACTCTGATCGTTGGCCTGACCTAATTTTTTGAATTTCATTAATAACTCCTTGCTGTAATTACCCGGTGTTACATGATACTTCAATATATTGGCCAATGCATCCTTATTTTCAGGCTTAAGGAGGTCTTCTACTGTTCCTTCAGGAAGTGCCGCGAAGGCCTCATTTGTAGGAGCAAATACCATTAAGGGGCCGGCGTTTACAAGAACATTCTCAAGATCAGCAGCCTGAACTGCGGCCACCAATGTTGTATGGTCCGGAGAACCTATCGCGATGTCAAGAACATTGGGCGTGGATACATCATCTTCAATAAAGGCCTGTCCCTCTTCTTTAGCTTCATCTGTTGTCGCTGCAGGAGAAGCAGTGGAAGTATCTGTTTTGGCCTCATTTTTACAATTTGAGACTATTCCTAATAAAAGAAAGGAAACTCCTAGTATTATTAATTTTTTGGGTCTTTTCATTGGTTCGAAATTTATAGGGTTCTGTAATATTCTAAAATGGACCGGGTCTCTTCCACAGTCAAATTTTGGTTAGCCATGGCAGCTCCGTTAAATTCTATTAGAAGATCTTTGGCACAACGATCTTGTTCTGTCATCAATTTAGGATCGAGGATCATATTCATGATCCATTCCGGACTTCTTCTTTCCAAAATTCCTCTTGGTGAAGGGCCAATAAATCGTTTATCTATTTTATGACAAGCTGTGCAATTGGTCTTAAAGATAGCTTCACCGGCAGCTGCCATTTCAGTGTCGATCTGAGGATCGAGCGTAATCTCTTTTATTTGCCCTACCCCTTTCTCATCGAGCGTAATACGTTGAGATGCAGGTACGTCATTGGTCTCTGAAGATACCTCAGAAGTTTGCTCGGGAGCTTTACTCCTATCCACACTAAAGCCTTCTTTTTTTTCTTCCTTTCCCCCGCAACTTATGAGTAGCAGAGAAAACAAAAGGGCCATACTTTTCAAGATTGATTTCATTTGGTTTAGATTTAAAATTTCGGGTAAAAATAGCAGTGAACTACACAAAATAATATGATAAAAATCATATTTCGGATATAAATATCCTTTTATCTTTAAATTCTTATTTAGAAACCAAAAGTATGCTGAGTAATTCAGGGAAATACGCCTTAAAAGCGGTATTGTATCTTGCAGATAAAACAGATAGCTCCAATAAACTTATGGTAAAAGATCTTTACCAACCTACTCAAGTGCCCAAGGCCTATCTGGCAAAATTATTACAGAACCTCTCTAAGCACAATATCATCTCATCTACAAAAGGGCCCAAGGGCGGCTATTACCTTACTAAAGAGAACAAAGAGAATTCTGTTTATAGGGTTATTGAAGTAATAGATGGGAATCAGAGAATGGAAGCATGCGTCCTTGGAATTGAGGAATGCAATGCACAACATCCCTGTCCTCTTCACGAATACGTGGGCCCTTCCAGAGCTGTTCTTTTAGGTACGTTAAAAAAAATGACGATTGGCGAGCTCTCACTCGATCTTAAAAAAGGCGCCTCCTTCATATCATCCTGAAAGGGTTCACAAAAAAATGGACTTTGTATACTTGGTTATCGCCCTACTGATCGGTCTCTTGACATTTAAAAATGCCCTTATTGACAATTAACCTCTACCAAACAGGCATGCCAATTGTAAAGAAACATAGATGAAGTTAGTTAAGAATCAAAAAAAGGGTGCTAACGGCACCCTTTTTTTTAATGTTTATTGAAATCTACTTGATCTTAAAGGTCATTACCGGGATCCTGGAATGGTTGGTAATATCCTCTCCTATACTGCCCATAAAGAAATGAGATAGTCCTTTTCTACCATGGGTAGGGATACCAATAAGATCTGCATTCATGCTTTCACTGAAATTTAGAACTCCTTTTTCTACACTGTAATCATTGTAGATCTTCACTTTCTCCCCGACACCTGCTTTTTCCAGATATTTATTGATCTTTTCATGGGAATCATTATTACTAAGGAAATCATCCCCAGGGGTATTGATATACACCATATGCAACTTTGCTCCTAAAGAACTTGCAAATTTGCGCGCTCTTTGGAATGCCGCCAGGCTTTCACCCTTGAAGTTACAGGCAAAAACAAAATTTTCAATCTTGAAATCCTTCATTTCATCTTTTACCACCAATACAGGTACATCCGAATGTCTCACTACTTTTTCAGCATTAGAACCAACAAAGATCTCTTTTAATCCATCGCTACCATGAGACCCCATTACTATAAGATCTGCATCGTGTTTTTCAGCGATTTCATTCACCTCGCCAAAAACTTTAAAATGCTTAATAACCGGTGTGATCTTTATTCCTTTCAGATAGTCCTTATTTAAATACTGGCTCAATCTTTTCTCCGCATGTTTCAATAGGAAAACAGTTTGTTCCGGATGAAATCCCTCAGTTGAGGTAAGTGTGGCCTCATTTAACTCGAGCATGTGTAACACGATGATCTCAAACTTCTGTTTTTTAGCCAGAGAAGCGGCTACCTTAAGAGCGTATTCGGATTGTTCTGAGAAATCTACTGGGACAATAATTGTTTTCATGGGTTCTTTTTAAAGGGTTAAATGGTCATTGAAAATACTCTTTTTTCCGGAGCTTTTCTATGCATTAAGAGATCAAATGCCATACAAACATTTCGAATAAAAGGTCTGCCTGTTTCTGTAACGCTCAGTTTGTTGGTATTAGTATTAACCAAGCCGTCTAATTCCATTTCATGTAAATGTTCAAGTACAAGTTCCAGGTCATTGAATTGCTGACTTTCATCTTCCCAGGAGGTTTGCATTCTGCACATTAAGTTAAGAATATGGCGTCGTATTACCAAATCCTCTTCAGAAAGCATATGTCCGCGGTAGATCGGAATTATATCATGGTCTACCAAATGCTGGTACTCTTCAATACTTTTTACGTTTTGAGCAAAACTATACCAGCTATCACTGATACTCGATGCGCCCAACCCAATCATCAACTGCGTCTTAGAATCCGTATAGCCCATAAAATTCCGGTGCATTGTCCCTGCTTCAAATGCCTTGTAAAGAGAGTCGCTTTTGAGTGCAAAATGATCCATTCCTATTTCATAATATCCTGCTTCAGTCAATAAATCCTTGCCAAGCTCATATAACTGACGTTTTTCTTCAGCCCCTGGCAGATCTTCATCTTTGAATCCTCGTTGACCATTTCCTTTTAGCCAGGGTACATGTGCATAGCTGTAAAAAGCTAATCTGTCTGGTCTTAATTCGTTGGTCTTGTCAATGGTTTGTCTTATATCATTATTTTTTTGGTGCGGAAGACCAAATATAATATCATGTCCCACAGAAGTATACCCTATCTCGCGAGACCACTCCGTTACCTTTTTTACTTTTTCAAATGGTTGTACCCTATGGATGGCTCTCTGCACCTTTTCACTATAATCCTGTACCCCATAACTCACTCGTCTGAATCCCAGATCGAACAATGTTTGTAAATGCTCTTTACTGGTATTATTGGGATGACCTTCGAAGCTAAACTCATGAAGATCAGATCTTTCTGCATGCCTGAAGATCCCATCGATCAACATTTTCAAATGTTCCGGGGAAAAGAAAGTAGGTGTACCTCCTCCCAGGTGCAATTCCTTAATAATAGGTTTTGAATCAAAAAGATCACAGTATAAACGCCATTCTTTTAAGACCGATCTGATGTATGGCATTTCCACCTCATGCCTTTTGGAGATACGCTTATGGCAGCCACAAAAGGTGCACATACTTTCGCAATAAGGCAAATGAATATAAAGGCTAATACCTTCTGTATCGTTACTTTCTTCAAAACTTTTTTGCAGGGTTTCATTCCAGGCTTTTCCTGAAAAAGAGTTTATATCCCAATAAGGAACGGTAGGATAGCTCGTATAACGTGGACCCTGAACATTGTACTTTTGAATTAGGTTAAGCATACAAATACTGTTTCTTCAAAATTACATGTACCTCGGTTCTTAAAATATGATATTAATCATTTAATAAGGCAGGCAAAGGCGCACACAGGAAAATAATACCATCTGTTAGTATGTATCCTTCATCCAGTTGTAGGCACCTCTTTTCATCCAAAGGCCACGTGTAAAATCAGGGAAATCCTGAGGTTCGCCTTTGTGGAGAATAGAGAGCTCAGACAAAGGCGTAACTGCACTCCATGCCGCAGCATCATAGGCATCCATAGGTGGGGCAATATTTGCTTTCGCTGATTCTACAAAGGAATTCAGAACAAAAAAGTCCATCCCCCCATGCCCGGCTCCGGCGGCGTATTCTCCATACTTTTTCCATAAAGGATGGTCGTATTCTTCTAACCAGGCATCAGCCGGATCCCACCTATGTGGCTCCGATCTTCCTTCAATATACATGCGATTGCCATCTACTTCCCATAACCCGTTGGCCCCTTGAACCCGAAAGCCCAATGAATAAGGCCGGGGCAAGTTACAATCATGGGTGATGATAATGGTCTCTCCTTTTGCAGTATCAATAGTGGTAGTAATTACATCACCTTGCTTAAACTTAACCTTTGCGTTGGGATGGTCCTCACCACCATTTTTCACGATATGATTATGCAAGCCTATACCTTTGGTAGCATGAGAGGTCAGTGATAAAAATCGGTTACCCCTGTTAATATCGGCCATTACAGCCACCGGACCTAAGCCATGGGTAGGGTACACATCTGCGTTCCTTTTTACCGAATGTTCGGTACGCCAACGCGCCTCTGAAATGGCCTTTTCTCCAAACTCCACTCCTCCTCCGTAGGGTTGTTTCCCGTCATTGAATTTCACTTCCCTAAGATCGTGCTGATACCCACATCTAAAATGAACCATTTCACCAAAGACACCCTGCTTAACCATATTTAGAACGGCCAATACATCACGTCTGTAATTCACATTCTCCAGGATCATCATATGTGTTCCGGTAGCTTCATGAGTGTTCACAAGATCCCAGCATTCTTCCAGTGTATTTGCCGCAGAGACCTCCACTCCCGCATATTTTCCAGCCTTCATGGCATCAACCGCCATCCGGGTATGCCATAACCAGGGAGTGGCAATGATCACAGCATCAACCTCCTTCAATGCCAGTAAATTAAGATAGTCATAAGGGTCATTGCCAAAGATGGCAGGCGACTTTTTACCGGCATCCGCCAGTAACTTTTTACCTATACTGATACGTTCAGGATCAACATCACATAGTGCAGTGATCTGAACGTCTGAACGCAATAGAAGATTTCTAAGGTGATTGGTACCGCGGAGCCCTACTCCAATCAATCCTACATTTAGCTCCTCCTTTATATTGGCAGGGTATATGGCCGAAGCCAAATTAGGCAGAACACTCATTCCTGCACTTACAATGGCGGTATTCCTAATAAAATTTCTTCTGCTGTTCATAGTTCCTGAATGTATAAGAAACTCAATTTATGAATTTCTTGCGGACAGCACAGGAATTGTATCTTAAAAACTTATTTTTGCGCCCAAAAGCAATTACCATGACCCTATTATTAATGGCAGCCGGAAGAGGCAGCAGATACGGAAAACTAAAACAGTTCGATGGACTGGGACCTAACGAAGAATTCCTGATGGAGTTCAGTATCTACGACGCTCTTGAAAACGGCTTTGATCATATTGTTGTGGTCACCCAGAAAGATAACGTAGCTTTCCTTAAAGAATACTTATCTTCAAAAATTCCCGGAACGGTAGCACTAGATGTAGTTTCTCAGGAATTAAGTGATCTTCCGGAAGGGACCAGCTTTAAAGGAGAAAGAGCCAAACCATGGGGTACTG
>JABDQS010000194.1 GCA_013042125.1 Eudoraea sp. | reverse complement strand
ACATATCGCTGGTTGCGTGCGTTGGTTGAATGGAAGGAATGATACCCTCTTCAAAATAATCAAAGTCCTCTTCCGAGATCACCTGAGCGTGCTCCACCTTCCAACGCCTGTCAATTTTATCTTTGAGTGCATTTTTATAGGCGCGTAAAACCACAATATTGGCTGAATCGCCTATAGCATGTGTGTTCATCTGATAGTCTGAAGCTGCAATACGCATTGCCAGTGCCTCAATATCTGCCACGGGAGTGATCATAGCTCCAAAATGACCGGGCTGATCCGAATATGGAGCTCTTAATGCTGCTCCTCGCGAGCCCAGGGCTCCATCACCATAGACTTTCACAGATCTCACATTGAGTTGATCGGTCTTCACTATCCCTTTGTCTAAAAAATGATCGAGGTTATCCGGGGCATTGCTTACCATGGCGTATACCCTTATTGAAAGCTCATTTGACTGTTGAAGGCTGTCTATAAGTTCAATAGTGCCACGCATAAGACCGGCATCATTCACTGTGGTGAGGCCGTAATCCAGACAGATCTCTTCTGCATCTTTCAGGGCCTTTATTTGCATTTGTTTTGTTAGTGCAGGAATAACGGCATCTATCATCCCCATTGGTCTATCTACCAATACGCCTGTGATCTTTCCATCCTTTTTAATGATCTCACCTCCTGATACTCTGGTAGTAGCGGTGATCCCGGCAAGGTCTAATGCCTTTTGATTTACCAGATAAGCATGCCCGTCTACCCTTTCCAGAGCGACCGGGGTGTCCGGGAAAAGTTCATCCAATGCTTCCTTTGTTGGAAATTCTTTTACCTCCCAATCATTTTGATCCCATCCCCTGCCTTGAATAAAATTTGAAGGATTAGCTTCCTGAAAGTCCTTTACAAGTTGTAAGACCTCCTCATAACTTTTGGTCCCTACCAGGTCTACCTTAAGTTGGTTGAGGCCTAATCCGTAGAAATGACAATGGGCATCAATAAACCCGGGGATCAGCGTTTTGCCTTCGGCTTCTATCACTTCATTTGCTTCATAGCGATCTTGTAAGTCCGAGGTACTGCCAATTGCGATAAATTTTCCATCTTTTACCGCCAAGGCCTCAGCCTTTTCAAAAGCATCATTTACGGTATAAATATTGGCATTAAGAACCAGTAGATCTGCCTTTTCTTTGGCAGGTTCACATGAAAATACGGCAATAAGGCTTGCTAAGAAAAGTAACTTTTTCATAAATAAATTCTTTTGAGTTCCAAGGACCTGGCTGGTTCCGGGCCGACCAAAAATAGTGAAATCTACTCGATTGAAAAACGCAATGATGAAGGTGTTTTATTTTTTGGCTCCGCCAGTCTTATGCTCTCTGATCTTAACATAGATCAATTTTTTTCTTCCTTTGGCGTCCTCTCGCCGTTCAATATCAAATTCTCCAAGAGCACTAATGAGAGGGGTGAGTTTTTGATAGCCATAATTCCTGGAATCGAAATTGGGCTGTTTTTTCTGCAAAAGACTTCCAACATCGCCAAGAAAAGCCCAACCATCATCGTCTGCTACGTCGTCTACCGTAGTGGTGATCAGTTTTATATCTTTTTTGGTGATCTTATCTACCCCGCTCTTCTTATCCGATTTATTATCTCCAGGACCTGTACTGCTTTCCACAGATAGCTTTTTCAGGATCTCGATGTAGATGAATTTGTCACAAGCCACAATAAAGGGGTTAGGCGTCTTCTTCTCCCCAATACCAAATACTTGCATCCCGGCTTCCCGAAGTCGCGTTGCGAGCCGGGTAAAATCACTATCGCTGCTCACCAGGCAAAATCCATTGACCTTCCCGGAATATAGAATATCCATGGCATCGATGATCATAGCCGAATCTGTAGCATTTTTTCCCGCAGTATACCCGTATTGTTGAATAGGTGTTATGGCATTTTCCAGCAATACATTCTTCCATTTACCGAGTCTGGGGTTCGTCCAGTCCCCATAGATCCTTTTAATAGTGGGATTGCCATATTTTGCGATCTCCTCCATCATTTCCTTCACATAGGCTGAGGGAATATTGTCTCCATCTATCAGAACGGCTAAATTAATATCCATTGTTTTCTTTTTTACAAAGAACGGCCTTTATTGATAAAAGAATAGAAAATCAAAGGCCGAATCTTTGATCATTTGTTTCGATCCAATATTTACTATTATTGGAACCTAATTCCTGACGTTTAGCTGCCCACCTACGATACTACAATAATTACCCTTAAGTTTGAGAAAATATTCAGCTCATGAAAACCATCCGCATGTTCCATTTCTTTTTTATGATCCTTCTTTTAATCACCCATTTAAAAGGGCAAGCTCAAGAATCTTCAGGAGAATACTACGTCCTGCAAATATATACGCTGGCTAATGCAGAACAGGAAGCCCTTACCGATGCTTATTTACAAAAAGGCCTCCTTCCGGCACTTAAACGTCAAGAAATTTCGTCTGTTGGCGTATTCAAATGGAGAACTGAATTACAGGACAGCATTACACAACGATTTGTACTTTACCCTATAAGCAGTCCGGAATTGCTCAATACTTTAAAAGACAGCCTGGATAAGGATGACGAACTCTGGAAAAACAACCGATCATTTCTCGAAGCATCCCATGACCAGCCTCCCTTCAATAGAATAGAGACCATTTTTCTCAAGGCCTTTAAAGAAATGCCGGTAATGCGAGCTTCCGGCGTTGAAGGTAAGCGAGAAGATAGGGTCTATGAACTGCGCAGCTATGAATCACCCACCCAGGCTTTGTTTATCAATAAAGTACATATGTTCAATGAAGGAGGTGAAGTGGCCCTTTTTGACCGACTCGGTTTTAATGCCGTGTTCTATGCCGAGGTTCTCGCCGGTCCCCGCATGCCTAATCTCATGTATATGACCACTTTTAAGGATATGGAAACAAGGGACCGACTTTGGAAGGCTTTTGTTGATTCCCCTGAATGGCAAGGTTTGATCAATGATCCTTATTACAACAATAATATAAGCAAGGCCGATATTATGTTACTGTACCCCACCGAATATTCAGATTATTAAGATCTCCTTACTCAATTTTGGTAAGGATGAATTCTACGCGTCTATTTTGACTTCTGCCTTCGGGTGTGGAATTGAGTGCAACCGGCAAGCTTCCTCCATGACCCTTCCAGGAAATGCGTTCTTTTGAGAGGCCAAGATCTATGAAATAATTGGCCACGGATTCACATCGGTCATTAGACAACTTCATATTATAGGGGACAGTACCCACCCCATCCGTATGGCCATGGATCACAATATGCAGGCTGGGATCGGATGCCAGAAGGTCATAGGTTTCCTTTAAATAGGCTTTGGCACCTTCAATCAATTCATATTCGTCAAAATCAAAAAGGACATGTTGAAAAAGATGGGGGGTATTCAAAGTTAGATCCTCCTTCTTTAAAGATATATCCACTAAATCCTCTTGGGAATATTCTTCGGTATTCGTTAGAGAAACCATGTCAACATAGTAATAAGCGCCTTGTTTTGCTCCTTTTTTAAACAGAAATTTACGGGTACGTGCATTATTCTTAAAATTTCCCAAGGTCATAAACTGCTCATTCCCTTTTGCAACATAAGGTGTTGAGACCAGCATCCAATCCTTTCTATCGTTCGCAAAGTGCGAATAGCCGATTTCCAGGTACGTAAATGAATTATCTGTATCCTTATATAAATGCATTTTTGAAAGCTCTTTGCGTATCTCAAAATTGAGCGGCTTCTCAGAAAAGACGACTCCAAATTCATTGATCGCAAAATCTGAACGCTCTGCAAGGCTTACAAAAAATGACAATTCATAGGTAACTCCTTTTTTTAGGGGAGTAAGAAGTGTAGCTTGCATATATTCCCTGTAGTCATTGGGTGCGTACAAATAGAAACCTGCATACCCCTCTCCAAAATCGGCGATCTGAGTTCCATTAAAGTTCTTCGGAGTTCCCATAGCCTTACTACATCCATGGAAGTAATCTGTAGATCCTATTGTAGGCGTACTC